>JBBQRC010000134.1:0-9582 GCA_038215215.1 Pirellulales bacterium | reverse complement strand
GATTCAGGATTGCTCGATGTGATCAAGGATCGTTCTCGGGTCGGTGTCTATTTTGGAGCCGGCGAAGGTAACCAGGATTTTTTCAATTTCATGGAAATGGTCTCTGTGGCCACGCAGCGAGACAACGCGTTTGACTTAGACGCATTCATGCGCAAGGGACTTGAGATACTCGATCCCGAACTTGAGCTGGAACAAGAGCCTAGTATGCCTGCCGCACACATTGGCAGCATGTTTGATGTGCAAGGCCCAAACGTGAACTGCCTGACCGCTTGTGCCGCGAGTAGCCAGGCGGTGGGCGAAGCCACGGAGCTGATCCGACGCGGCGATGTCGACGCAATGCTGGCGGGCGGCGCCCACAGCATGATCCATCCCTTCGGATTGACCGGCTTCAACCTGCTGACCGCAATGTCCACCAGCAACGCCCATCCAACCCAAGCCTCGCGTCCCTTCGACCGACTCCGCGATGGCTTTGTGCTAGGCGAAGGCTCTTCGGTGGTGGTGCTAGAGGAACTTGAACATGCCAAGAAACGTGGTGCCAAGATTTATGGTGAAGTGCTCGGTTACGGCTGTACGGCAGATGCGTACCGCATTACCGACATCCATCCAGAAGGGCGTGGAGCCATCGGTTGCATGCGCGCGTCACTTGTCGACGGTGGTTTGACACCCGACGACGTTGGCTATGTTAATGCGCACGGCACCAGTACTTCGGTCAATGATCGCGTAGAGACTGTAGCTTGCAAGGCTGTTTTTGGCCAGCGCGCGCATCGAGTACCCGTGTCGAGTACCAAGAGCATGATGGGGCATCTCATCGCAGCCGCTGGTGTCACCGAAATGATTGTCTGTTTGTTAGCGATTCGAGATGGGGTGATTCCCCCCACCATCAATCTGGAAAATCCCGATCCAGAATGCGATCTCGACTATGTCCCCAACGTGGCTCGCGAAGCCTCGCTGCGCGTCGCACTGAATAATTCATTCGGCTTCGGCGGTCAAAACGTCACGCTGGCCCTCGGTCGCTTCGACGATTAGGCAGCGGGAGTGGGGCCTGGCGTGCTTAACCCAAAATTGGCAATCTGGCCCAATCTGATCGCATTTGTCAGGTTGCGATGACAAAATCCCGCTATCATTTTAGGGGAGTTAGGTTGTCATTCATGTTGCCACACAGTTGCCCATTCCCTAATATTGAGTTGGTCTGTAGTGGCTAACTGGCTGGCACATCTCGCGTCACGGATGCGCCCGATTAATTTGGTCAGAGCGGCCCTAGCTCGAACTGTCGCCTCGTTTGGCATTCAAATTGCTAGATAATTGGCAAATTGCTCCGAGGTTGGCAAATTCGACTTCATTAAGTAGTGTCCGAACGAAACAATCCTTAGCGTCTGTGAAAGATAGCTCATGCGAATCTCATTTTCTAAGAACGTGATTGCGGCGACCGCGTTCGGAGTCCTTGTCACCTGCTTGGGAACCTGGGGGTGCACGCGGGAACGTGACAACCCACGCGTTGAAGAGATGACGGCGGCTCGACCGCTCGATCGCCAGATTATCCGCTATGTGGCCAAATTTATGCGGGATCAGCACCTGTCGAAGCACAAACTGGATGATGAGATTTCCCAGCGCGCATTCGACATGTTCTTGCGATCCTTCGATCCTCTCAAAATGTACTTTTTGCAGAGCGATGTCGATGCTTTGAAGGCGAACCGTGACAGGCTCGATGATTTTGCCCTGGTGGGTGATATGTCTTTTGCGATTGAAGCATTTAAGGTCTTTCTCAAGCGCGTGGATGAACGTGTGGCGATGGCTCACGAAGAAATTGATCGTCCACATGACTTCAGCGTCGATGAACAATTGGCGATCGATCGGGAGGTTGTTCAGTACCCGAAGAATAACGATGAAGCACGCGATCGTATGCGCCGTCAAATCAAGTATCAGCTGTTGGTGCTCGAAGGGGAAAAAATCCGTTCGACCAAGGACAAGCCTTTAGATGAAAGCGCTCGGCGTGAACAGATCGCTCGCGACGGCGATCCCAACGAAGATCCGCGCGAGCGACTCCATCGCCGCTATCGCACGGTATTGAAGCGTTGGCATCAGTTGGATGCTGACGAACTACTCGAATCTTACGTCTCGTCACTGACGATGAGCTTTGATCCGCATACGACCTTCATGGCAGCCAAAACGCTTGACAATTTCCGGATTGTTATGGGACTTCATCTCGAGGGCATCGGGGCTCAACTGATGAGCGAAGATGGTTACACCAAGCTCACCAGCATTGTCCCTGGCGGAGCGGCAGACAAAGACGGTCGGCTCAAGAGCGGCGATCGTATTGTTCAAGTTGGGCAAGGCGAAGAGGGTCAAATGCTCGACGTGGTCGACATGAAGCTGGACGACGTCGTGCAAAAGATTCGTGGCAACGCGGGTACTGTCGTACGTCTCGGAGTCATGCCAGCCTCCGGCGGCGAGTTGCAAATTCTTGACATTACGCGCGCCAAGATTAATTTGGAAGACAGTGCCGCTCGCGGCGAAGTGGTGACACACGGACAGAAAGCAGACGGGACTCCCTTCCGCATCGGCTACATCAACCTACCGAGTTTCTATCTCGACATGGAAGCCGCTCGCGAGAACACCGATGGTTACCGCAGCACCACCCGCGACATGCGTAATTTGTTGACTGGCTTTCGCAACGAGAAGGTCGATGCAGTCGTGGTCGATTTATCGCGGAATGGCGGCGGTAGTTTAACCGAAGCCATCAGTGCGACCGGCTTGTTTATAGATCGCGGACCAGTCGTGCAGGTCAAGGATCCCAGCGGTCAGGTGCAGGTCTATCAAGACGAAGAAGCCGGAGTGGCTTGGAACGGTCCCTTGGTGGTGCTCACCAGCAAGGAAAGTGCCAGTGCCAGCGAAATCTTCGCGGGCGCCATTCAAGACTACAAGCGAGGTATCATTGTGGGCGATCCGACGACTCACGGTAAAGGAACTGTGCAAAGCCTGATCGACCTCGGCCAGTCGCTGCTCGGTCAAGAAGGTGAAATGGGCGCGCTCAAGATCACCATCCAGCAGTTTTACCTGCCCGACGGGAAGAGTACCCAACGTCAAGGAGTTATGTCCGACCTCGTATTGCCAGCCATCACGGCCAGCTTTGACAACAGTGAAGCCGATCTCGACTACGCACTGCCGAATGATCAGGTTCCGATAGCTAAGCACACCGACTACAAAATGGTCAACAGCACCATTCTGACACAACTCCGCGTCAAATCGGCAGAACGTGTCAAAGCTTCTGCTTCCTTTGACAAACTGTTGCGCCGCATCGAGCTCTACCGTGCGCAGAAAGATGAAGACTTTGTATCGCTCAATCGTGACAAATTCCTCAAGCGGCGTGAAGAGATTGATGCAGAGCAAGAGGAAGAAACTGCGGTCCTGGACCAGCAATTACCTAAGAAAGATGTCTTCTCACGAGATTACTACCACGACGAGGTCCTCACCATCACGCAGGACTACATTGAAGCGGTCAATCAGCTTGATCTGGCTCGCGCCGGGTAACTTTGGTTGTGACCGGATGTAATTAGAGCTCTGAAGACGGGCGGAGTCAAACTCCGCCCGTTTTTTAGTTGGCTAAGAATACGTTTCGGCAGCTTGGAACGGCGCAGGTCGTGTTCGGCAAGGCTGCGGAGTGCTTGCCAGCGTAATGGCCTTTTACCATAATGACGCGCGCTCGACGAACGAGTTCTTGCGAATTCGAAGGGGCGTGCGAGCCGACGAGAGTTTTCCTTAAGCGACGTGGGTTGAGGGTATGCGATTCAAGGAATCGATATCGCCACATTGGTTCGCATCAGTCCCGTGGCATTATCATGTTTATCGGCTGCCACTGCTGGTGTTCGCGATTCTGTTTATCGTTGGACACTGGCTGGGGCAATGGATCGTCGTGCCGCAGCCAGTGTTGGGAATTGTGGTTACCCTGCTGCTGCTGGGACCCGCCGTCATCGTCGTTCATCTACGGCAGCGACACGCCTGGGCTGGTCTACTTTTCCTGCTGGCGGCGGTGCTGCTGGGCCTGGCCTACCGTGGGCTTACCAAATTGCCGACCAGCGATGGACTTGCCGCCATCGCCGCCGCTGATTGGCAGCCCTGTGCAGTGCGGCTGCGCATCGATGCAGCGGCGGTGTGGCAGCCCAATCCCAATTATCGCGCTGGCCTTGCTCACAGCGAACGTTGGAAGACAAAGTGGGACGTGTGTTGCGTAGCCATTCGTGCCGGCAATGCTTGGGTGACTATCCAGGGCAAGTCCACCCTCTCGATGCTGGGCCGCAACGACCAGTATCTGCCGGGCGACACCGTGGAGTGTCATGGCCAATTGCGACTAATTACTCCGCCGACTAACCCCGGCGGATTTGATTTTGCGGAACACGCGCAGCGTCAGGGGCAATTTGTTATGCTCCGCTGCGAATCGCTGGACCAGATGAAACGGATCGACAGCCAGTGGGGCTGGAGTTCGGCCTCGCGCTTGCGCGGTTTGGTGATTCGCGAAATCGACAAGTCCCTGAGGCGGTGGGTCCGCTTTGACCAGGCTCCGATGGCAGCCGCTTTAGTATTCGGGCAGCGACAACAAGTGGACTGGCAGGATCAGCAAGAATTGATGGCGACCGGCACGTTGCATATGCTGGCGATCAGCGGTTTGCACGTCGAAATCGTAGCTGGTTTGTTGCTGGCCGCATGCACCGCCTTTCAAGTTGGGCCGCGCGCGACCTTTTTTTGTCTGTTATTGTCGACCTGGGGCTACGCGGGGCTTTCCGGTGCGCAGCCCCCTGTCATTCGCGCCGCGGTGCAGGTGTCAGCCTTTGCCTTTGCCCGTTGGATGGGTGGCAAGGCACGTTTAGGCAACCTCCTGGGGGCCGCTGCCATCGTGTTGTTCATGATGCGTTCTACGAACTTGCAGGAGGTCGGTGTGCAGCTCTCCTTCCTGGCAGTGGGCACGATCGGTCTGTTCGCTGCGACGACGCGTGCCCATCGCAAACGCGAAAGCTTGCAAGCGGTGATTAATGAATCGTTACCCACTTGGCGGCTCTGGGGTCGGTGGACGCGACTAAAACTACTGGAGATGATCTACTTAAGTTTTTGGGTGACGTTGTTCACCTGCCCGTTGATTTGGACAAATTTTCATGTCCTGTCGCCGATCGCCGTGGCGCTCAATGTACTGATCTCGATCCCGTTAACGGTCGCCCTGTTAAGTGGTCTCACCACCGGACTATGCGGCTGGTTTCCGCCTCTCGGCATGGTGGGTGGTTGCGTGTGTGGCGCGGCATTATCGTTGATCACTGAGTTTGTATCTTGGGGGCATAAAATGCCGCTGGGCCACGCCTGGCTACCCGCACCGCCGCAGTGGTGGACCATCGTTTTCTATATGTTGGCCGCCGGTTGGCTGCTGCTATTGGGGCGCACGCGGCTGCCCTGGCTGGGTGTCCTGTTACTCAGTTGGGTCGCTTGCGGCGTGACTCCTTGGCTGCACGGTCCTCGCGGTCAACTCGAGAGCACAGCTGGATTTTCGCTGTGGCCTGTCCACGCTCCCGAACTGCGTTGTACTTTCCTGGACGTGGGGCATGGTACCTGCGTGGTACTGGAGTTGCCGACAGGCGAAGTCTGGTTGTACGACGCAGGGCACATGGGAGCGGCGGAACGCAGCCATCAGGACATTGCCGCGGCGCTATGGGCTCTAAGAACGTCACGTATCGACCGCTTGATCATCTCCCATGCCGATGCCGACCATTACAATGCGACCACCGGCTTACTGGCACGCTTTGCGATCGGTGCGATCATTAGCACGGAACAATTCTGGCAACACTCAGATAGCGACGTGCAAAGTTTGATTGCACAATTCGCTCAGCAAGGCTGTAGGCGGGCTACATGGATGGCGCCGCGCGAGTGGTTGCATGGAGATGTCGAGTTGCAAGTTTTGCACCCGTCTGTGCAGTGGCAAGCGGCATCGGACAACGCCAATAGCTTGTGCTTGCTAATCGAATATTCGGGAATTCGCATCTTATTACCCGGTGACCTTGAGGGGTCTGGAATTCTGCAGTTGACTCGTTTGCCCGCGCGCCCGTGTCATGTCGTCATGGCACCACATCACGGCAGCTTAACCCTCGACCCGGCTGATTTGCTCCAGTGGTGTCAGCCGAAATTCATAGTGATTAGTGGTGGCAGCAAGGCAACGCGACCTGAAGTCGTTCAGAGATACTCTCAGATGCCGTCGCAATTGGCGATTACTCATCGCGATGGTGCCACGCAATTGCGGATCGATCAAGCAGGTGGGCTGACGGCGTGGTCGTGGGTGGACAAACAGTGGCGGGAGCTGGCGAGCCCCTGATACCGGGACTGATTTTCTTGCCCCGGTGGCGGTTATAACCATGGCCGCTAATACACGCGGACGCTTGAGGAGTAAGGAATGACTATCATGTAGCGGATACTCATCTAAAATTAGGACGCTACGTTCGCGGGTAGGCTGCGAATTTGTTTTAAGCTGGATAATGAGCCTGGCGTCTGGCCCCGCAGAAAATTCGCTTGAGGATGTTACTCTCGTAGCGAAAGGTGACACTGACCTAGACCGTGGCTCGCAACGAAGAGAATCTCCGATGAATCGCCCCCTGACCCACCGTCAGCAGCAGGTATACGACTACATACGCGCAAGGATTGTTGACCGTGGCTGCGGTCCCACCGTACGTGAAATCGGCGATTTTTTGGCGATCCGCTCTCCGAACGGCGTCGTCTGCCATTTGAAGGCGCTCGAGCGCAAGGGGATGATTCGACGGGTGGCTAACAAGAGTCGCGCGATTGAGTTAGATGAACTCATTGAACGCGACCAGCAACGCATACCGGTTACCGGCCGATTGCTGGGTGATGTTTGTTCGTTTATGACGGAGACGGAAGCCGTGGAGGCTCTGTCGTGGAACACGGAAAACCGTTTCGCGTTGCGGGTGGTCGGCGATACGTTGAAGGACCTAAAGATTCTGGCCGGAGACGCTTTGATCGTGCAGCGGCAAACGACTGCGCAGGCCGGGCAAATAGCTTTGGTAAGCCTCACGCAGGAAGGGAACAGACTCTACTATTGGATGCCGGAGTCACGGCGCATTCGCTTACAACCACTCGATCGCAGTGCGGCGATCCACTTCGTCGATCGCGCGGAGATCATTGGGATTGTGGTGGGTTTAGTTCGTGAATTTTGAGACGTCGCCTAAGCGGATTTGGAAATGGGGACGGTGCTCGGCGACGCCGGGCCTAATTTGTTGTACAGTGTTTTGAGGCTAATCCCCAACTCGTCGGCCGCGGCCTGCTTATTGCCACCGTGCCGGCTGACCGCTTCGTGGATGGCTGCCTCTTCCATTTCTTTCAGTGACATCGGGCCCAGGCTGCGGAGCTCTTTACGTAATCGCCGGTCAGTGAAGTGACGTGGCAGATGCTCGCGCAGGATAGGTGGTTTTTCGCAGAGAATGGTGGCGTGTTCGATCACGTTGGCCAATTCACGCACGTTGCCGGGCCAGACGTGGCTGGTCAGTTCGTCCATGGCTGCCGGATCAAACAATTTCGAATCGGAGATGGGGTCCTGTCGGAACCTGCGAAACAGGTGGATCGCCAAAGTAGGAATATCCGTTGGTCGGTCGCGGAGTGCTGGGACGTGTATTTCGAAGGTATTAATGCGAAACATTAGGTCTTCGCGAAATGTGCCTGCTTCGACCATATTTTCGAGATTGCGGTGGGTCGCACAGACGATGCGGACGTCGACTTTGATCGGTTCGTTATCACCCACGCGTCGCAACTCACCCGACTCCAAAATGCGAAGCAGTTTGGCTTGCATGCTGAGGGGCAATTCGCCGATCTCATCTAAAAAGAGGGTGCCGCCGTGGGCTCCTTCGAACAGTCCCTCGCGATGGGAGTCTGCGCCGGTGAAGGCACCCTTGCGATGTCCAAAGAGTTCGCTCTCAATCAGATTCTCGGGCAACGCGCCGCAATTGATCGCCACAAACGGCTGACTAGCGCGAGGGCTTTCATCGTGGACGGATCGCGCGACCAACTCTTTCCCGCAACCGGTTTCGCCGCGAATGAGGACGGTGGAATTGGTGGGAGCGACTTTGGAGACGAGGGTCCGCACTGCCTGCATGCTGGGGTGTTGTCCGATGAGCGGTGCCCCTCCCGGTTGCTTTTCAAACTGGCGCTTGCTGGCATGGTATTCCTTCACCATTTTACGTCGTTTGAGGATGGTACCCAGCAACTCCTGCAGCTCTGCCAGGCGGCACGGCTTGGTCAGATAATCGCAGGCACCGTAGCGCATGGCTGCCACAGCCGACTCCAAAGACTCTTTTCCGGTCAACACAATCGCTTCGGTCTCTGGCGAGAGATCTTTGGCGCGACGGATGACTTCGATCCCGTTCATTCCGGGCATGTCCAGGTCGACCAATACGCAATCAAAAGTATCTCGCTCCAAGGCATGGATGGCCTTGTGCCCGTCAGGACAGACCGTGACGCGATGCCCCATGCGAGGCAATTCCATACTCATCAGATCTTGCAACGATTCTTCATCATCGGCGAAGAGGATACTTAATCCGTTAAGCGGCTGTTTTAATGGTTTCATACGATTGGGGTATTTTTTCTAGTGGCATTGTCAACAGGAACGTCGAGCCCTTTCCTGGGCCATCGCTCAGTGCAATCAACTCACCCGCGTGGTCTTGCACAATTCGATAGGTGATCGACAGGCCTAGACCCGTACCGCGACCATCCCGACGCCTGGTAAAAAAGGGTTCAAATAAATGCTGCTTGACCTCAGCTGTCATTCCACAGCCGTTGTCGCGAATCGCTAGCGTAAACGACTCGCGGTTATGCTCCAGCTTCACTGTTACTAGCCCACCGTCATCGAGCGAGTCTAGAGCATTCGTCAATAAGTTGAGCACAACCTGTTTGAATTCGGGCTGACTCACCCACGCCGTCAGCCCCGTTTGCCCATCGTACTCGAGGCGTTTGTTACGGTACTGCCCGAGGTGCTGAACGAGTGCCACCACGTCTGATACCGACTCGTTGATATCGGTCTCTTGCTTGCGTTGTGATTCGCCCAGTCGCGAAAAATCGAGCAATCTTTCGGTGATACCCTTGCAGGGAAACGCTTCGTCTTGAATTCGTTTGAGGTATTTGCGGAGGATATCGATTTCCGCCTGATCGTAAACGCCCGTAGGGACATCGCCCGCGATAGGTTCTTCATGGGGATCGCGGCAGACATGCAAGATCTCATGCAACCGACTCTCCAGTGCTTCGGCACTCCAGGCGATCGAAGCTAGGGGATTATTGATTTCATGAGCCACGCCCGCGGCAAGAAAACCGACGCTTGCCAGTTGCTCACTGCGAACGACTTCACTGGTCCGTTGCTTGACTTTCTCATTCAGCGTATCGCGAATTTCGATGAATCGCGTCGTCATGTCGTTCAAGGCGTTTCCGAGTTCGGCTAGCTCATCGTGCGACTGCAGGGTGATGCGATGTTCAAACTGTCCGCGGGCAATCGACCGGCTCCCGGCCAGCAACACCTTAAAAGGTTGCACGATGGAACGCCTAAAGAACCAA
>JBBQRC010000133.1:0-9583 GCA_038215215.1 Pirellulales bacterium | reverse complement strand
GCCGACAAAGCCGCTTGTGCGATGGCAATGCGCAGCGGTGGTGGCTGAAAATTGACTCGGAGCACGTGAATGGGCTTGCGCAGCACGGCACAACTGGTAAACAGTGCCAAGGCTACGCACAGCAAAATCAGGCCTAGCGGTCGACTGGTCGCCAATGGCAAATTGAGACGTGCGGGGATCTCGAAGGGAACAGCCAAAAACAGCGTTCCCGAGAGTGTGAGCAAGCCGATCCAAAAAGCGAAACCGATGAAGTAGATCAAGCGTACGATTTCTGGCGACGAGAATCCCCAGGCGGAGTACAGGCGGAAGCGAATGGGCGTGCCCCCCAGAATTGTTCCCAGCGAGTTGGCAAAGGCGTAAGAGAGCAATGAGGCTATGGCGATTTGCCGATTGCTGATCGGATGTCCAATGAGCCTCACACCGAACCAGTCGTAGCCGATCAACACGACGTAATTAGCCGCCATCAGCGTGACGGCGGCCAGAATGGTCCAAAATGTCAGCGATCGGAAACTGGCCGCCACATCTTTGACTTTGATCGCGCTAAATTCATGATGCAGCAGCCATAAAACGGCGCAGAACACCAACAGTGTTCCGGCCGACCGCAGGTATGGCAGAGTTAGCGTCCAGGCATCCGAGATTCGCGATTCAGGTAAAGTCTCTGCAGTGTCCGACGTGGCGGCGGTTAGATCAGGCATGTGTTCCCAAATGAATACTGCTGCCGTTACTTGTAAATCACTTGGCGGATGCTTTCGGAGGCTCTGTTGGAATGACCGCCAGGCTGCGTTTGCGAGTGGCATGGGGATGCGCAGACAAGCCTCTATGATTGTCCAAGCCCGCGACGCGAAAGTCTACCCCTGCGCGATGGAATTCATCTTCCAACTCATGCAACTTTTCCATCACACTGTGGTCGACCAGATGCGTTCCCGACATGTCAATTTCAACAGGCTTACCTTTCGCCAAATTGGCCGCCACGACTTGGCGACGAAAGGCAATCCAGTTGCTGAAGACGGCGGACTCATGGGCGCGAATCACGACATGGCCCTCGATATCTTCTTCAATAGCCAAATAGGGGAACAGCAACGATTTGATCGAGACCCCGTTGAAGAGGTGAATCGCGAACTTCGTCGCAATTCCAATACCGATCCCAATGAGTAGATCAGTTGCCAGCACTGAACTTTGGCACTCAGCGAGGATTCCAGCGAGCCTGGAGCAGCCCGGTCGCCTCCTTGGTTGCCAACCAGCGTGAAATGCTGGATCTTGTACAGCGCACTTCATCTTGTTTTGCCCGTCTGAATCTAGTATTTGCAGCTCAATCTCAATTGCTTGCTGGAGAAGCAGCTCGGGGGAGACGAAGATCGGTAGGAGAAGAAGATTAAGCGATTGCTAGCCGGCGGTTTACTACTTTTTTTCGTACACTGCTGCGGCTGTACGGCGTTCCAGCAGGTGGCAGGACCTTCGTCGACCGAGCATCAGGTCAACAAGCCGCCCATCACGGTTGATGACGTGGTCTCGGTGGAGGCAGAGAAGGTCGAGCCGCAGGTTGAAAATGCATTCAACGCTGGAAACGCTTTAGAATATGAAGCAGTCGTAGCAGCAGCAAAAGCGCAACTGACGGAAACTACGGCAGCGGGACACGAATCCAATCAAACACTAATTCATCAGTACTCTCGAGGGGATGCCAACTGGCTCAGTGGCTCGTCTGACAAACTGCCGTTGTTCGCCCGAATCTTGACGGATCATCAGAATTTTTATTCGCCCGAGTCGCTAACATTGCTGGGGGCGGGGCTGGTTGTAGGCGGTGCGATGGCGAATTCTTCCGCCGATCAAAGCTTGCAACATGCAGCCCAAAGTGCGGTTCGAAACGCGAATTCCGACGATTGGTTCGAATCGCTCCATGGAAGCAAAGAGGTGGGCGATGGCGTCTATACGCTCCCCATCTTTGCAAGTGCTTGGGCGGTGGGCGAGGTCATTCCGGACTCGAAGATTGCCAAGACCAGCGGATTATGGGGCGAACGTTCCTTACGCGGTTTCTTGGTTGGCGCACCCCCTTTGATTGCCTTGCAGCAATTGACCGGCGGTTCGCGGCCAACCGAAACGGGGGAAAATTCGGAGTGGCATCCCTTTCAAGACAACAATGGCATCAGCGGCCATAGCTTCATGGGCGCCTTGCCATTCATTACTGCCGCCAAGATGAGCGACCGACCAGTATTTAAAGCTGGCTTTTACGCCGCCTCCACTATCGCACCGCTTTCACGCGTTAATGACAACGCGCATTACCCGTCCCAAGTTGCGCTGGGTTGGTGGATGGCTTATCTGGCCGCCAGCGCCGTCCAGGCCACTGATCAGCCCGATACACGCTGGAGATTTTATCCTTACGCCAGCGGCCAGGGGACTGGGATTTTGGCAGAATACAAATTCTAGCCCGCGCGTCGCTAGGCCGGGAAGTCGCGAGAGGCTGGAGTGGCATCAGATCACCTGAACCGCCTGAATTCGTGGGGCAGGCCCGCGGGTCGAGAGCTGCAGTCGCTGCCGCTGGGCACGCAAGAATTCGGCTGTCAGCGATCGGTCGCGAGAAAATATTGTCCGCCTCGGCAAGATTCTGTGCGCCAAGTGTCACTACATCCAGTGTCGATCCAAAAAAATTTACCGTTTTGATTTCGCCTCACACAGCCCCTCCCCCGCTATTCCTGCTGCAGAGGGCGGCAGCGAGGGAACGAGAGCGGTAACTTGTTTTGAGATGACGCGTTAGCTTTAGGTTACTCGTGACGCTATTTCATCGTGTAGCGGTCGCCAAGTAATACTGGGGCGGTACTTGGATTCCAAGGCCAGCGACACTTCGATGGCCGCCAAAGCTTTTTCCCATCGATCATCGCGTGCAAAGGAGATAGCTTCGGCGGCAGCTCTCTCCGCCGCTTTTGCGTCCGCTTCCACTTGTGCTAAGTAGCGCGTCGCCTCGTCCCAGGCGGCCGACTCTGCTCCGGAGGTTGCCTCGGCGATCAGCAGTGCTTGCCGAGCTCGAACGTTTTGCAGTCTCAGCTTCAGCGGACCAAATTCGGCCTGCCAATTGCAACCCCACCACCTCCCGGTGGCTGATGCATAAAATTGCGTCGCGTTATCATCGTGTGAAGTATGATTTCGAATGGCCAGTTGATTCACCGTGCTTGCTACCTCGAAGAATGTTTGGGAACTAGCCACTTAGCCATCGCACATCGCATACCAAATCCTCCCGCCCTGCAAGATAATTGTCCCCTCCTAGCTTTACATGACGCCTACTGCCGAGTTAATGCCAACAACCCATCGCACATATTGGTTGCCAGCCACGATCGTGGCTGCTTTCTTGGCTGTGGCGGTCTTTGCAATCATCACTTACATCAACACGGGAGCGATTCGGGAAAGCGAAGAAGTTGCGGCGAAAACCCACGCGGTTCGCGAAGCGATTCAGCAAACTTTGTCAGCCATGAAAGATGCTGAAACGGGACAGCGCGGCTTTTTATTGACCGGATATGATACTTTTCTGGAACCTCACGAAGTCGGCATCCAGAAAGCCATCGAACAATTGGCGAGTTTAAACGAGCTGACCAGCGACGATGAGGAAGTGCACAAACTGGTGGCGGAGATCGAGCGATCGTTCCAGGCACAGCAAGCCCACCTGTCCCAGACGATCGCGATGCGGCGTCGGTCGCCTCAAGCGCGGATCAGCGACGAAATATTGGACTTGGTCAAATCGGGCCGAGGCAAAGCGGCGATGGACGATGCGACAGCCGCCGCCAAAAGTATCTTGGCGATCGAGGAAAAGAGACTAACCGAAAACGAAGATCTTGCCCGCGAGCGGACGGTCATCTCGCGCACCACCATCACGGCTGGCAATCTGCTCGCCCTGACATTGATTTCATTTGTGGGGCTGGCTGCCGTCGTCGACCGTCGGAAACGCGATCAGGCCGAACGCGAATTGGTGAAGCAGCAGCACGAACTGCAGGCGGTTATCGAATCCGCGTTTGAGGGGATCATCACGTACGACGATGACCTGACGATCCGCTACATGAATCCCGCGGCCGCGGAAATCTTGCGCATCGATTTTACGAACAATTTAGAGCTCAAATGGAACTTGCTGCAATTTGTGCCCGCGGAGCGCCGAGAATCTGCGCGACAGCGAAACCAAGCCTTCAACGAATCTGGCCAAAACGACCTGGCGTTCAAGAGCTTAACGCTGCTGCGGAGCGATGGGGAAGACTTTTTGTGTGAGGGGACAGCCATCCGCACCGTGGCGGAAAACGACCATTTCACCACCTTCAAATTTCGCGACGTGTCCGAGACGCAAGTACTTAAGGCGCGGCAGCGCGAGTATGCTGTCATCCTGAATCAAGTTCAGGAAGCGATTGTGGTTTGTGATCTCAATGACCGTATTCAATCCTGGAATACGGGTGCCGAGAAGCTCTACGGGATTTCGCGCGAGGCAGCCTTGGGTCAGGATATTTCTATCTTGTTGTTTGGAGATCGCTTGCATGAATGGGCAGCCGGCAACAACGCCTTAAAGGAAAACGGGACTCACACCACCGAGTTTTCGCGAATCGGACCTGCGGGCCACGACATGGTGATTGAAAAAAGACGTTCGCTGATCTTTGACGACGAGAATCGGCCGATCGCACAGTTGTTGTTCATGATCGATGCCACCGAACGTGTCCGCGAAGAAGCCCGAGAGCGTCGTTCGCAACGCCTTGAGAGCATCGGTACTTTGGCGGGTGGCGTCGCACACGATCTAAACAATGTGCTCACACCTATCATGATGAGTGCCATGATGCTCAAACGGGGCAGCCAAACTCCAGAGCGATTGATGGATAACATCATTTCGAGTGCCGATCGCGGAGCTCGCATGATACAAAAGCTGTTGGCCTTTGCAGGGGGAGAAAAAACGGACCGCCAGCAAGTTGATGTCCGCGAAGTGTTAATGGAGTTGCAGGAAATCTTGAGCCATACTCTGCCGCCGACGATCGAATTGCAAGTCCGGGTGCCGCCGAAATTGTGGCCCATCGATGCCGATAACACGGAATTGTCGCAAGTCGTCATGAACCTCGCCATCAACGCCCGAGATGCGATGCCCAACGGCGGACAGTTGGTGATCGAGGTGGAGGACTTTCACGTGGACGCAGCCCGTGCCGCCCGCAGCGATAATTTATATGCCGGGCCCCATATCCAGTTGACCGTGGCGGATACGGGCGAGGGAATTCCGAAAGAAATCATCGATCGTATCTTTGACCCCTTTTTTACGACCAAGGCACAAGGTAAGGGCACCGGCTTGGGACTGGCGACCACGATTGGTATCGTCCGTTCGTACGGGGGCGAAATCAGCGTCTATAGCGAACCGGGAATCGGTACCAAGTTTTCGATCCTCTTGCCCACTTCGAAACTAGCCTCCACAGTAGCGACCACAGTCGACATTGGGGACGAGATTCAACATGGGAATGGCGAGACGATTTTAGTTGTCGATGACGAAGCGATGATTGTGGAAGCGGTCTCTGAGACGCTGAATGCCAGTCGTTATCACGTATTAACCGCTCATACTGGCCAAGAGGCAATTGCAACTTTTAAGCAGCAGGGCGACCGAATTGACTGCGTGCTGCTCGATATGATGATGCCGGGTATGGACGGATTTCAAACCAAAGACGCGCTTCTGGCTATCGACGCTCAGGTTAAAATCATTGCCAGTAGCGGCCTGCGTCGGCCGGGTCGCGAGGAAACGCGATTGCTAGGCATCCGTGGGTTCTTGCCGAAACCCTACACCGATGAACAACTGTTGCGACTGGTCCGCGACGTATTGAGTAATACCCCATGATTCATCTGCTTGTGATTGACGACGAACCTCTTATCCTGGAAGCGATCGAGTTGGCCTTCCCCGATGATAAAGTGACCACTTGCCTGACTGCGCAGCAGGGCATCGACGCTTTTCTAAAATCGCCGCCGGATGTCGTGTTGTGCGACATTCGCTTGCCGGACATGTCCGGTATGGAGGCGTTCGAAAAAATGCACCGCATCGATCCCAGAGTTCCGATCGTGCTCATGACCGGTCGTGGCACAGCTCAGACGGCTATCGAAGCGATGCAACGAGGGGCTTTTGAATACCTCCTCAAACCCTTCAACCCCAACACGCTGATCGCGTTAATTGAAGACGCGGCCGAGACCAGTCGCATGACGCGAACTCCAGCGATCGTGCCCGACGCAGCGCTTGACGAACAGGCGGCCGATCCCACGACCGACCTGCTGATCGGTAACTGCCCGGCCATGCAAGAAGTCTATCGTTCGATTGGCCGCGTCGCCCGTCAGAACGTGACCGTGCTGATTCTCGGCGAGAGCGGCACGGGGAAAGAAGTCATCGCCCGAGCAATTTATCAGTACAGCGAACGAGCGGCGGGTCGTTTTCTGGCGATCAACTGCGCCGCGATTCCCGAGAATCTGCTCGAGAGCGAATTGTTTGGCCACGAGAAAGGAGCCTTTACCGGCGCCGACCGCAAGAAGGTGGGCAAGTTCGAATTGTGCAACGACGGTACGTTGTTCCTCGACGAAATCGGAGACATGACTCCGTTAATGCAAACCAAGATTTTGCGAGTCTTACAGGATCAATCGTTTGAGCGAGTCGGAGGGGCGGAAACGATACGCACCAACGCCCGCATCCTGGCCGCGACCAATCGCGATCTTGAACAAGCGATCGTGGATAAAGAATTTCGCAGCGATCTGTTCTATCGGTTGAACGTTTACACCATCAAATTGCCCCCTTTGCGGGAACGCGGCGAGGATATCGCTCTGCTGGCCAAGTATCTCTTGCGTCGATTCGCACATGAGCTCGGAAAAGAAATCATCGGCTTTGCTCCCGAAGCGCTCGAGTTGATTTCGCAATATCGCTGGCCCGGTAACGTGCGCGAACTGCAGAGTGTTGTCAAATATGCATTGCTCGAAGCGACCGGACCGGTGATCGTGCCAGCCTTCCTGCCCGATACCCTCCGCGCTAATCTGGCCACCGCTGATGTGTCCAGCACCGGTACGGTCGCGGAGTCCTCCTCGGGGCTCGATTTCAGCAGCCTCACACGTCAATTGCTGGAGGCTGGCAGCCAAGACATCCACCGCGAATTAGTGGGCAAGGCAGAAATGAAGATCTTTGCCGAAGTATTGCGTTACACGGACGGCAATCTCACGCAAGCCGCCAAACACCTGGGCATCACCAGGACCACGCTGCGAGCCAAATTGGAGAGCTTTGGCATGACAGTCGAGCGTTCCGCCACAGTTGAGCAAGCGAGCTAAGTTGCCTAGACTTTGCCAACGATCGCGGCCACTGGCATGGTGAAAATATCCAGCCGCTCGTGTTGGGAAATCGCAAATCCAATTTTCAAGCTGCATTATCAGCGAGGTAAAGGTACCGCTGAAAGCCTGTGAAAATCTTGCCGATTTCTGCCGGCGCACCAAGATCCGCCACCGCGTCAGCAATCGAGTCGTTGTACTTTAAGCGTAGAAGTGGCGTGAGCTTGCTCTGATCCAGCTCGTAAACACCTTCGCTTACATAATGTGCTAATACGAAGTCCAGGAACGCTTTCTGCTTTGCACTGAAGTGATTCTTGATGTTTGTCTCCGCCAGCTTGGCGCGCTCGCGACGCGTGAGCGTAGGCATCGCATACGCCACGTAGGCGAGCACATCGAACAGGTCGCTCTTCTCGGCGTCAATGATGCGCTGCATTTCCGCCAGTTGCTCGCCGCCAAACCCCTGATCTGCTAAACCATCCAGTAACTTCGCGCGGGTGTCGGGAACACCCCAAATCGTTCGCAATTCGGCTTCGTCTTTGAAAAACCCGGGAAGTTTGCCAAACAAAGATTCCATGAATTGATTCGCTGACATTGGCGTGCCATCTTGGTGCCAGAAACTCGTCACCATCATGTGTTGGATTGTACGATCCTTGCCGTCAGCCAATTTGACTTTTACTTTTTTTCGCCTCTCACAAATACACTTCACTTGGCCACAGACGTTGCAGTTTTTTTTCGGGCACTTGCACGGGCGTTGCCCGCATACGGGGCAGGGTTGGGGCTCAGGCTTTTCGCACACGCAGGGCGATTGGCGGCAAGTTTCGCAGGTTTCAGGCTCAACCGGTTCACCATCCCATTCTGGATCATTGAAATGATGGTGGGCCTTCACGAAATCGTAGATCGTGAAATAATCCTTGCCGTCGTAAAGGCGAGTGCCACGTCCGATGATCTGCTTGAATTCGATCATGGAGTTGATGGGGCGCATTAACACGATATTGCGAACGTTGCGAGCATCGACGCCAGTGGAAAGCTTTTGCGATGTGGTGAGGATCGTCGGAATGGACTTCTCGTTGTCCTGAAAATCCCGCAGGTGTTGTTCGCCGAGCTCTCCGTCGTCGGCGGTAACACGTTGGCAATAGTTTGGCTCTTTGCTCATCTTCATCTGGTTAATCAAGTCACGCACAGCCAGCGCGTGATCTTGCGTGGCACAGAATACAAGCGTCTTGTCGGTCTGGTTGATTTGCTCCATAAAGAGCTTGACGCGGTGGGCCTCGCGTTCCTTGATCTCGATGATCCTATTGAAATCCATTTCCCCGTATCGCTTGCCTGACTCAATCTCACCCTCGATCAGCTTATCGTCGGGCGTGTAAACGTATTCGTCGAGCGTGGTCGAGATTTGTTTGACTCTGAAGGGAGTCAGGAAGCCATCGTTGATACCGTCCTTGAGTGAGTAGATGTAGACGGGTTCACCGAAGTAGCGGTAGGTGTCAACGTTGTCCTTGCGTTTGGGTGTGGCGGTCAAACCAAGCTGAACAGCGGGCGCAAAATAATCGAGAATGCCACGCCAGTTGCTTTCATCGTTCGCACCGCCACGATGACACTCGTCGATCACGATGAAGTCAAAGAAATCAGCAGGGTACTCGCCGAAGTAAAATCCTGAATTCTCTGCGGCGAGCAAACTTCCATAACTTGGACCGGTAATGTCCGCTGACTTTAGGCTGGTTCCGCCCGAAGCCATAAAGGTTTGGAAGATGGTGAAGAAGATACTACCGTTCTTGGGTACTCTGCCTTTCTTCTTGATGTCGCCCGGTTCGATGCGGACCAGGGCGTCTTCAGGGAATGCCGAGAAAGCGTTGTAGGCTTGATTAGCAAGAATGTTTCTGTCGGCAAGAAACAAAATGCGTGGCCGGCGCGTTGGCTCGCGATTCAAGCTCCAGCGACTATGAAACAACTTCCAGGCGATTTGAAAAGCGATAAATGTCTTGCCGGTGCCTGTCGCTAACGTCAGCAGGATACGTTGCTGCTTGGCAGCGATCGCTTCCAGGACCCGCTCGATGGCGATGTCTTGGTAATACCGTCCCGAGAAGTAACCGCCCCGATCTTCAAAGGGGACGTCGCTAAACCGATCGCGCCAAGCGTTCTGTTTCTCAAAAGTAAGTTTCCAAAGCTGGTCTGGTGATGGGTAACTTGCAAGCTCTCCTTCCGTCCCGGTTTCCATGTCCACGCCGTAGATGCCTTGGCCGTTGGAAGCATAGCCAAAGCGGATAGCCAGCTTACTTGCATAATCTTTGGCTTGGGC
>JBBQRC010000132.1:0-9598 GCA_038215215.1 Pirellulales bacterium | reverse complement strand
ACCGGATCCATGGAATGGACCACGGCGCCACTGTCGACTTCGAAAACGACCAATCTTCCGTCCGGCAGCTCTGCGCAGTCGATCGAGTAGTAATCCAATCCCACGCAGCGATCGATGTGTTGAAGCGCTGGCCGATGCCTGCGGGCAAAATCGGCTTCGAACGTCCGCATGAACTCAGCTTCTTCACCGCGATTCCGCGGGTTGTTGAGCATGTCCGCGTTAAGGTAATGGACCATCCAGTTCTGAGAAATCGCCATGTGGGCCGCATAAGGCTGACCGGCGATGATGACGACGCGATACTTGCGAAACCAACCATCCAGGCTGCGATAGTCGACAAAGGGTGCGATAAAGTAAGCCTCACTGGCCTGTTCAGTAAGATAGCGGGCGAGCATGGAGGAGTCGTCGATTTTCGCTAACCCCTGTCCGGCGTGCGAATTCACCGGACGAATAATACATGGAAAAACGTTTGGCTCGTGCCTTGCAATCCCGCGCGTTTGGTCGCGATCGAATCTCACCGCTTGGCTAGGTAGGAGCTCCGCTGAACCAGCCAATTTTAGGGCGATTTCATTGCGAGTCAGCCTCGCGATGTTGGCTGGCGAGTTCACATACGGGCTCGGCCAGTAACGCATTACGTCACCCAATTGCTTTAGCAGTAATTGGTTCTGATCAAATTCACAAGGTGCGACAAACGCAATGTCGTGTTTGGGAACGTCAAGTTTGGCAGGGATGCCTTCGCCAACGTAGAGCAATTGCAAGGCGATATCCGAGTCCTCGACCAAAAATTCGAGTGGCGTGTTGGCCATCACTTCGCCCGGCCCCATGATTGCCAGCAGACGCAAGCTCGCATGCGCCGGATTGCCCTTTAAGCTGTAGATCTGCTCCAATTGCAACGCTTGGGCTTGCAACTCCATAGCCAACCCCGGCTGTGCGTTCAACTGCAGCACGATCGACAAATCTAGCATCGCGGCGGCATCGCAGGGGTTTAGCCGTATGCGTTCGACGAGCGACGCGGTTAGCTGGGCCAAATTGTCGCCGTTAAATGCGAGTCGCATGATGCTTGCCAAGCCCAGTACGCTGTTGGTCGGTCTGGATTGGATTGTCGGTTTGGACACTTGCACACCTTTAGTTGGTTTGAGTGAACTGGCGGCCGAAGCGCAATGTCAGCGTTATTAATTGATCTAGCTCGGCGCGGGTGGTGCGATGGTTGAAAATCGCGGCCCGAATAGCCAATTGCCCCTGGACCGTAGTGGACGATGGTGCCGCCAAGCCGGATTCCTGAATGGCCACCACGATGTCGGCATTCACACGCTCCGCCTGATCGGCGCGATAGCGAAAACAAACGATATTCAGGGCAACGGGAGCGAGCAGTTCGAGCTCGGGGGTTTGCCTGACGCAATCTGCGAGATAGCCAGCCAGCTCACAGGTGTGTTCCATCATGCGTGCCAGTCGAGTAGCACCATAGACTTGGAAGGTAAACCAGACCTTAAGTGCCTTGAAACTGCGAGATAAGTCAGGGCCAAAATCACACGGCCACCGAGAACCGGCCGCCATCCCACGTGACTCCCGCCGCAGATAGGCTGCGGGAGAAGCGAAGGTCTCGTAATGCAGCTCTGCATCGCGAATTAAGATGAACCCTGCGTCATAAGGAACTTGACCCCATTTATGAAAATCAAGCGCGATGGAATCTGCCAGGCGAATACCCGGCATCCTTGCCGCCAGCTTGGGTGACAACATGCCCAGTGCGCCGCAAGCGCCATCCACGTGAAACCACAGTGCTTCGCGTTGGGCAATTGCAGCTAAACCCGCTAAGTCATCAATGGCCCCAACGTCCACAGTACCAGTGGTACCCACAATCAGAAACGGCGTCAGGCCCGCCGCTCGATCGGTGGCAATGGCTTGTTCTAATAGTAGCAGATCGATTTCGTGCCGCGCATTGACCGGAATTTTTCGCAACTGCTGCGCACCAATGCCAGCCAGCTCCAAGGAATGCGCAATGCAACCATGCGCGTCGACGGAAGCGTAAGCTGTCAATCGCTCTGGAATCGCCGCCATGCCGCACGCGCGTACCGTAGTCCCAATTTTGGACGAACGCGCGACCAACGTGCCGATGAAGTTGGCCATCGATGAGCCCGTCACAAACAAGCCGCTAGCCGACGTTGGAAAACCAAACAGGTCTCGCATCCAGCCCACGACCTGCTGTTCGACAGCGATTGGTATGTGGTCACGTCCGCCAAGATTGGCGTTAAGTCCTGCCGCCAGCATCTCAGCGAGCATGCCAACAACCGAACCGCCACCATGCACCCACCCCATAAAACCTGGGTGAGCATTGCCCACTGCATACGGCAGCACATGTTCCATAAAGGTGGTCTGCGCCGCCTGAAGACTACCGGCTGCCATCGGCAGCGGGGACTGAAAAACTTGCTCAGTCTCAGGCGGTGCCGCCTGCCACACCGGTCGCTGGCGAATGCCTTCCAGGTAATCGATCATATCGTCCAGCATGCGATGTCCGTCCGCTCGCAATGCATCCCAGTCGCTTGGATCGAGCGATGTTCCCTCGGCAGACAAATGAAATTCCTGCGAAATGGGTTAAGACCGTCGGCGGGCGATCGAGCCCCGCGGAATGTGTCGTGATAGAGCCACGCATTTCCCTTTCTATCGGCAGATCTTCGCGCCGGTATTGCCCCAATCCAGAGGCTTGAGACTGACAGTCTTACGCCAGCGCGATCCTTGATAGCATTGCGCAGGACGATTAACCGGCGGGGTATTGCCGACAATATTCATAGACTGCCATCGTCGTTGCCGTCACGACATTGAAACTGGCTGGCTGACCGTAGACGGGGATCTCAACAACGTCGTCCAGCCGATCGAGCACTTCCTGGGGGAGCCCCTCGCGCTCCGATCCTATCACCAGCGCTGTGCGCCGCACGAAGCGGTAATCGTAGAGCAGTTGCGAATGCGTGGTTTGTTCCAAGCCGACGCAGCGAAACCCGTCCGCGCGTAGACGATCGAGTACAGGCGGAAGACTGCGTGGCGAACTGACAGTCACGATATCCGCAGCGTCGCGCGCGATTTCACGATCAACCTTGCCCGCGCCGCAGTGAATAATTTGCGTCAAACCACTGCAGCCGGCCAGTCGCACCATTCGACTCAGATTGACATTACTTCGCAACGGGCATGACACCAGCAGCAACTCGCGTGGCGCGTCAAGTTTCTGCGGCGGCTTATGGCGGATATGTTCGAATTTTGGCATTGAAATCTAGACACGCGGGCGCGGAGAAACTCGTTGTGGACCACTCTCTATGGACTAATTCTAACTGTGAATCCTTAAAAGGCCTATCTCTGCTCCACAACACTCACCACCACGCGTTGCCGGGAAGATTTCGAGTAGAATGGGAACTTCGTCGGCACGCCAAAGCGAATCGCCCCGCCGACCTCTTTTCTTGAGCATTCAGCACTTCTCTTCTCCGGTCCAACAGGTGCGCACCATGATTTACAGACTGATCTTGCAGAATCAAGTGGATGGTCTCAACACCAAGCGGTGGACCTTCAAACCGCCCGCGACGGTGGGGCGTGAACCTAGTTCCGGAGTTTGTATCGATCACGATTCCATCAGTCGCAGCCATTGCCAATTCATGTTGAATATTGAAGAAGCGTTGGTCGTCAAAGACTTGGATTCGATGAACGGCACTTATGTGGATGATGAACGCGTGCACCAGGCGATTCTCATGCCCAATCAGATCATTCAAATTGGTGCACTGCGATTGAAGGTTGAATTCTCAAACGAAGATGAACTAGCGAAGTCAAAAGCACTACCGGCACAGGGTAGCGTGTACGCAACCCAACCGATGAAGACCTTGCGACCTGCCAAACCCGCGCCGCGGGTCCAGCCAGTTGCCAAGTCATGGTGGCAGCGCATCTTCGGTGACTAGTGCTGCGCATCCAGTTGCACGAGGCGACCGTAGTTGTAGTACGCTGCACAGGCACCTTCACCGGAGACCATGGTCGCCCCCAAGGGTGTTCGCGGCGTGCAGGAAGTACCAAAGGCGGGGCATTCACGCGGCTTGATAGCCCCCTTCAAAACATCACCTGCGCGGCACACGGAGGACTCTTGAGGAGCGATCGCTGCGACAGCAAAACGCGATTCGGCGTCATAATCTCGGTAGGTCTCCGCCAGTCGCCAGCCGCTGTCAGGAATTTCTCCAATCCCGCGCCAGATGCGATCGGTGACCTCAAAGACTTCCGCAATGACCGCTTGTGCGGCCAAATTACCTTGTTCCGAGACGACCCGCGCGTACGCATTTTCGACTTGCGCTCGCCCGTTCTCCAATTGAATCACCGTGCGGCGAATACCCTCCAATAAATCGAGTGGTTCAAAACCAGTAATCACAATGGGCACGCGGAATTGCTCGCACAGAACCGGATAGGCTCGATAGCCGGTCACGCAGCAAACATGCCCCGCTGCTAAAAAAGCATTGACTCGAGTGCCAGGTGAATTCATGATCGCAGTCATCGCCGCAGGCACTAATACGTGCGAGACAAGCGCGGAGAAATTCTTCAAACCGAGTTTCTTGGCTTGCTTCACGACCATGGCGTTGGCCGGAGCTGTCGTTTCAAAGCCGATCGCCAGAAAGACGACCTCGCGATCCGGATTGGCCAACGCAATCTGCAGCGACTCGAGAGGCGAGTAGACGATGCGGACATCAGCCCCAGCACTCTTGACCTGCATCAGGTCCTGACCAGACCCAGGAACGCGTAACATGTCCCCGTAAGAACAAAAAATCACCTTCGGCTGGGCTGCGATGGCGATGGCTTTGTCAATGGTGGCCAGCGGCGTCACGCAAACCGGACATCCAGGCCCATGAATCATCTCAAGTTGAGGCGGAAGTATTTGATCGATGCCGTTTCTGATGATCGAATGCGTTTGCCCCCCACAGACTTCCATGATCGCCCAGGGACGGGTCACGCATTTTGAAATCTGCTCTGCCAACCGCAGCGCCTGCTCACCGTTTCGAAACTCACTTAAGTATTTCATGAGACTTGTTCTGGTTGCGGACTGGGTGTCGGCACCTCCGCCTGCCCCGACGCACGGAGTTCCTCCAATTCCGCCTCCAACATGCCTAACTCGGCGAAGGTACGCAAGGAGGCTTGGGCCGACGCCTCATCGATCTTGCTGATGGCAAATCCGACGTGCACGATGACATATTCGCCCATTTGAATGTCCGGCAAATACTCCAAACAGACCTCCTTGACGACACCACCAAAGTTTACTTTGCCCATTCTCACTCCAGTTTTTTGGAAAATGGCTTGGACACAACCTGGCACCGCAAGACACATAACGTTGGCTCTAAGTTGAGAAAGTTGAAGGCCGTTGAGGTCATCGGAACGGTCGAAAAAGCGAAGGCGAACACTACGCGAGCAGGCTCGAAACCTTCGCCACTGTGCCAATCGCGATTTGCAAACTGGTCGCCTCAATTCTCGTTAGTATATCCTTCGCCGACACAGCGCGGGAGGAAAGGGTGGGCTGATGAAAACAGAATTGACCCGCAGAGCAGACTACCCGGGAAACGAATTCTTACCCATTAAAGCCAGCGATCGGCATAGATTGGCTTCAATCCCTGTCAGTCAAGCACTTGATTCACTATGATCGTAATAACGAGCGGCCTATCGCCCCCCAACTTCCCGAGTACGAACACACGCATGAAAAACATTCGGAATTTTTGCATCATCGCCCATATTGATCACGGCAAATCGACCTTGGCAGACCGGCTAATCCAGGCCTGCGGAGGTGTGTCCCAACGTGATTTCCATGATCAGATGCTGGATTCGATGGACATCGAGCGTGAGCGAGGGATCACCATCAAAAGCAACTCGATCACACTTTCGTACCGGGCTAGTGACGGGCAAGATTATTTGCTGAACCTGATCGATACACCCGGTCATGTCGATTTTTCTCACGAGGTGCGCCGGTCTCTGATGGCCTGCGAGGGAGCGTTGATTGTCGTCGACGCTTCGCAAGGGGTCGAAGCACAGACGGTCGCGAACCTCTACCTGGCACTGGAATACAATCTGACCCTACTGCCGGTTATCAACAAGATTGATCTGCCCGCAGCTGACGTGGAGCGAGTTCGCGAGGAAATCGATTCGGATTTGGGGCTGGATCCCTTTGCGGCCATCCCGGTATCAGCCAAAACCGGTGTTGGTATCAACGACGTGTTGGCGGGAATTGTCGACAAACTCCCTTGCCCAAAAGGGGATCCGGACGCGCCCCTCAAAGCCCTCGTTTTCGACGCACACTTCGATACCTATCGCGGCGTTATTTTGCAGGTCCGCGTCATTGAGGGGACCTTAAAAACTGGCGAGATGATCCACTTCATGCACTCCGGTCGTGACTATAAAGTCGATGAACTGGGCTACAACCAATTGAAACTCAACCCGAAAAAACAACTGGGCGTCGGCGAAGTGGGCTACATCGTGGCCGGTGTGAAGAGTGTCAAAGATATCGAAATCGGCGATACACTGACGCATCTCGAGCGACAGGCCGTCGAGCCAGTTCCTGGCTACAAACCAGCAAAACAAGTCGTCTTTTCATCGATCTACCCCATGAGCACGGATGAATATCCGGATTTGACCAAGGCGCTTGAAAAGTTGGCCATCAACGACGCTGCGCTGACCTTCGAGAAAGATAGTTCGGCTGCACTGGGCTTCGGCTTTCGCTGCGGCTTCCTCGGGCTATTACACCTGGATGTGATCCAGGAGCGATTGCAGCGTGAATTTGATCTCGGCTTGGTGATCTCGGCGCCGTCCGTCAAGTACAAACTGGGTTTGAAAGACGGCACGACGGTCGACGTCGATAACCCCAGCTATTGGCCCGACCCATCGAACATTGAAGCGACGACCGAACCGTACATCAAAGCCTCGATTCTAATCCCGGAAGAGTATGTGGGGCCAGTCATGGAACTGTGCCGCGAACATCGCTCCGATAGTCAAACGATGAGCTACCTGTCGGCGGGCCGCGTCGAGGTGATCAGCGAAATGCCGCTTGGAGAAGTGCTGTTTGATTTCTACGGCAAACTGAAGATGATCACCCGAGGCTACGGTTCCTTCGATTACGTGCCGATCGAATACCGAAAAACGGATATCGTGAAAGTCGATATTTTGGTCAACAAGGAACCTGTTGACGCGCTTTCTTATCTAGTTCATCGCGACAAGTCACGGACACGGGCAATGCACTACTGCGAGCAACTGGCGGAAGCCATCCCCCGACACCAGTTCAAAATTCCCATCCAGGGCGCGATTGGTGGTACCATTATCGCTCGTGCAACTATCCAGCCCTTCCGCAAGGACGTGACCGCCAAGCTGTACGGTGGCGACGTGACTCGCAAGAACAAATTGCTTGATAAGCAAAAGAAGGGGAAGGCGAAGATGAAACAGTTTGGCAGCGTCAACATCCCCCAAAAAGCATTTATCTCCGTGCTGCGGGCTGATAATGATTGATGGCAGAGGTGCTTGGGTTGTGATGCCCGTTTACAGCGAGTTAGACAATTGACTGCACCGGACGAGGACAATCCAACCGGCTTCAGTGGGCTTGCTTGTCCACTACCACTGCAGGCTTACCCACAAGTCGTCATGGCGCATGGCGGCGGTGGTAAGCTCGCTGCGGAACTGATTGAGCACCTGTTTCTACCGGCGTTCGAAAACGCTGTCTTAGCGACTTTAGCTGACTCCGTCGTTTTGAACATGGCTGCCGGACGGATGGCTTTTTCCACCGATTCTTACGTTGTCCAGCCACTGTTTTTTCCTGGCGGTAGTATCGGTGATTTGGCCGTCAACGGTACTGTCAACGATTTAGCCATGAGTGGGGCGCGACCGCTGTACCTGAGCGCGGGTTTCATTCTGGAAGAAGGTTTTCCGCTTGCGCAGTTGACGCGTATTGCCGCAGAGATGGGCAGTGCCGCCCGTCGCGCCGGTGTCACCATCGTGACCGGGGATACCAAAGTCGTGGAGCGTGGACACGGTGACGGATGCTATATCAACACCGCCGGTATTGGCATCGTGCCTGATTCGGTGCGATTAGCAGTCGATCGTGTTCAACCCGGTGATGCGGTGCTTCTCAGCGGGACGCTGGGTGATCACGGCATGGCGATCATGAGTGTTCGCGCTGGTCTGGAATTCGAGTCGACCATTTCCAGCGATACAGCGCCGCTGCACGACTTGGTGGCACACATGTTGGCTGCCTGCCCGGAGATCCGTTGGCTTCGAGATCCGACGCGCGGCGGTTTGGCAACAACTCTCAACGAGATTGCTGGTAGTGCAAAAATGGGCATTGTCCTCGACGAAAGCGCAATTCCAATTTCCCCCATTGTCCAGGCCGCTTGCGAAATCTTGGGCCTAGATCCCTTGCTAGTTGCCAATGAAGGCAAACTGGTTGCCATCGTTCCGAATGAATTTGTCCCCGTGGTACTGCGCGTCATGCAACACCATCCCAACGGTCGCCAAGCGGCGCACATTGGCAACCTGGTCGCCGAGCATCCCAAACTTGTGGTCGCGCGCACAACTCTCGGCGCGACACGTGTCATTCCTTTTCCGTTTGGCGAGCAATTGCCGCGAATTTGTTGAATAGTTTGCGAAATCGTTAACAATTGCCCCATTGCGCAAGCGCGTCGAAACGCCGTTTTGTCGCCAACTCGACCTTCGCGCAGTGCGCTGAATCGGCTAATGAACAATCATGTGCCATTTTGTTCCTTAACCGTCACCAGGGATCAGCGCCGTGCGTTTCCTACCTATCGCTCTTGCGATTGCTATCTCTGCTTTGCCGTTTGATTTTGCGATTGCTCAGCCAGCCAAGCAAACCGCGGGGCAAATCTCGCCAGACTTGAAGGCGCTTTATCAACAAACCAGCAGTGCCGCTACCGAGTCTGACGTTGCCGCGATTGCCCGGGCGTGTTCGAAGGTGGTCCCGGATGCGAAACGCAGTCAAACAGATAGAGATTATGCCGCCAGTCTACTGGCCTGGGCTCTCAATCGACGTGGCGAAATGCGCGGTGCTGCGGCCGCCAAGTTAGTGGAACAGGGGCAACTTGGAGAAGCCGACGCGTTGGATGACAAAGCACTGCTCGACTACAAGACAGCCATCCAATATGCCGCATCGAATTGGCGAATCCATCACAACTTGGCGATCGCTTACGCCATGAAAGGGCAATATAAAAATGCCATCGAGCAATTCAACGCGGTGCTTCAACTAAAAAGCGACTATCCCAATGCCTATTTCAATCGAGGTGAATTGTACTTTGAAGTGAAGCAATATCCGCAAGCCGTGCGCGACTACTCGCGGGCCATTGAACTATCACAAACGGACCCGCAGTACTACAACAGCCGCGCACACTGCCGTTTCTTGCTCGAAAGTTATGAAGACGCTATCGAAGACTATCGACGGGCCGTGGAACTTGGCAGTGACAGCGCCGTCTACCGCACTGATCTAGCCGATGCACTTCAATTTCGCGGACAATGGGAAGAGGCCGCCGCCGAATATCGCGAAGCGGTGGCCATTAACAGCACCTATGCAAGGGCCTACATGAATGCCGCTTGGCTCATGGCAACC
>JBBQRC010000131.1:0-9599 GCA_038215215.1 Pirellulales bacterium | reverse complement strand
GAATAAATCGGTCACGCAAATCCTCACGCTGCACCAGAAAGAACACGACGAGCACAACGACAATTGCGACGGACCCCAGCCCACCGAGCAACGTGCCAAACGATCCCGACATCCGGCCAACAATTTCCAGTGGGCTCGATGGCTCACGTACGATACGCACCGAATAGAGGTGCTCGCCGTTCTCCGCGTGGTCTTCCCCTATGTCGTCGTTCGGTGGCTGGGCTGACGATAAGTTCTCTCCCACCGTACGGACGGAGCGCGTGACTTGACGCAATGTCGAAACCGCATAGCCATTTAGGGAGCTGAGTTTCGATTCGATGTTGGTTTGGTACTCAGGAAGCTTCGGAGCGAGACTCGTGATCTGAAAAGTGGCTGTCCAAATCAAACTTCCCAGCAAGGTGAAACCCGAAATCGCCGTCACTAAAACGGCCGGAATGCGGCCTAGCCGTCGGTGTTCCAGCCAGTCACACATTGGGCTTAACAGAAAACTAAACAGCACTGCTACAGTCAGGGGCATAAACAGCCCCTTGCCCAAATAGAGCGCTCCAATAACCACGGCAATAGAGGCCAAGGTCATTATCGTTGGCGCTTTAGTGACCTCTTCAGCTTGCGTCATAAGTTCGCCTCCAGCGCAATGCAAAACGCTGTATTGGTTAAAGCGTAAGTTATGAAAACGAAGCTTGCATCTAGCCTATTAAATGAAGAGCTTCAAAGTCGTTCTCATCTATGAAGGCCAGCACTATTAGTATAGTCCCCATTCTCTGGTGCAGGTGCTACTGCTGGCGGTGTCGAATTCGAGACTGGCTGCTCGCTAGCAGCCGCTAAATGGTTGGACCGAGGGCTACAGCCAGAGTGGGAGCAATGATATTGCGGCAGAGTTGTCATTTACGCACTGAGGGTAGCTAGGCCGGCAATGGATTATGGGTAGATCACCAGCTAGCCAAGCGGATGGTTCAGCTTCGCTTCCATCGTGGTATTGCAGCGGCAAACCCGGCACTGTGTCGTCAGCTCAAAGAGCTCACTTTGGCTGCCAGCAGCTTTGACTCCCAGCCGATGCGGCTCCTCACCAATGCCCGGTAGCGAAGTAGCCTTTCTCTCCCGGCGACGCTAGCCAGTTGGATTCCTTGCCCGCTGGGGCTTTGAAGCGGAGATACAAATCGATCGAACCGTTGGCGAACGGGTTACGCCACTTCCGACTGACCACGTTTGGACTCGCCTGCTCTTGGTAATTCTGGCCAGCTCGATCAATGGCGAGCCTGAACAATAGCGCTAAGCGAGCTGAAACCCAGCAAGTTGCACCCCGAGCCAAGAACGGTTTCCGCAGGCGCACACACTCTCAGTGCGATCGGTATCATCATCCGCATGCTGGAACGAAATGCATTTGGCCGTTGCGGAGTATTCTACCGACCTCCGCTCCCGATTGGCAGAATCGAAGCCAAACTGACTACATTCAGCGGTTTAAGAACGTCGTCGTTTGTGCCCCAGGACGGTTCGTCCTGAGTGAGCAACGGCAGTAGCGGGCTGGCCTAATCAATCCTCAAGTCCTGGAGCGAGTCGTCCTGGGTTGAGTAACGGTGGCACGGGCCCAACGGGAGCTTAGGGTAAAGCGCCCGGACCACGCCCAGGCGGTCCTGATGGACTTGGACCAAGTCATCACGGTCCTGGTAAGAGCTACGGCAAGAAACCTCCCGCCGGGCCCAAGGGCCAAGGCGGGGGTCCATCCGGTGGAAAGCAATCAAAAGCCCAAACGGTTCTCGTTATCGATATAATGCTGAAAGCAAATATCATCCAGGAAAAGGAGCACAATGGATGTCCGAACCTTTGCTCAAGCTTCGAAATCAACACACCGCAGCGTGTGGCGATCCGCCAATAGTTGATGGCGTCACTGGGAATCAGTACATCGGTTACTTCGAGAACAACTATGGTGAACAGTGGATTTTCACGCTCGACCGCGATACCGGGAAAGCGGTGTTGCGTGGTGGCGACGTTGGATGGAATAACGAATATGAGGTTATTGCCGGGCGCGTCGCTGATCTAGTTCTTAATAACGAGGAACTGCTCTGGCTTCAGGCATGTTGGTTTGCTGCCAGCAAGCGATGAATTGGGAATTGACGCCCGACCGGATTACAGGAGAAGAGAACGAATGACAACCAATTTGCTGGGCCTCTTGATACTGTGCGTTCTGAACGATGTCGCGGTCGCATTGGAACCGATCACATTGAAACTCTGGCCCGACGGCCCACCGACTGCAATGGTGCCGACGTCCGACGCCACGGTGAAACTCATTCAGTCCTATGGAGGGACTGGTCCTAATCGCATCACTGATGTGAGCGACCCAACCATCACGGTATTCCAGCCTGAGAAGCCGAACGGCACGTCGGTGATTGTCGCCCCCGGTGGCGGCTTCATGTTTTTGTCGTACGCTCACGAGGGGACTGATGTCTGCGAATGGCTCAACACTTTGGGGGTCACGGCTGTGCTGTTGAAATACCGCACGCCGACACGCGACGAGAAAGAAATGTTCGAACTGCCCGTACAAGACGCAGAACGAGCCCTTGGGCTCGTGAGGCATCATGCTGACGAATGGAAACTCGATCCGAGGCGGGTCGGATTACTGGGTTTCTCGGCCGGAGCGAACCTCGCCGGGCACGCGTCGTGGGATCGCGGAATTCGGACCTATCCACAGAATCCCGAGCTGGACGATTTACGCGGGCCGGACTTCCTCGTGTTCATCTACGGAGGCGGTTTCCTCGACCAAGACGACCATGCGAAGTTCCGTTCCGGTTTCAGCATCCCGGCCGATGCACCGCCGGTTTTCATGTTGGTCGCTCATGACGACAATGCGAATCCGATCGAAGCGGCCATGCTGTACCTTGAATACAAGAAGCGTGACCTCTCTGCCGAACTTCACATTTGCGCCAAGGGAGGACACGGATTCGGCATGCGTAAAGATGGCAAACCGATCAACGATTGGCCCCAGCGCTGCGCCGAATGGTTGAAAAGCGTCGGCTTCCTCGACGCGAACTAAGGCCGGGAAAATATCTGTTTGAGTTGGGGGGCAGAGTGTTATCCAGGCTAGTTCTGAACGGCGAACACGACTTGACGCTCAGCCCGGTTAATGCCGACCAATCCTCTGGTGTGAGCATCGCTGGCAAACCCTTGGCCGGTAAAGGGGGCAGCTTGTGTGTCGACCAGTTCCAGTACCGTCCCCTGGCTGGGCAGACGTAGTCGAACGAGCAGTGGATCGTCATGGCCGGTCACCAGTAGGTCGCCATCATGCCAAAGACCACCGGATAAGCTGTATTGGCCCAACTTGTCGATAACTGCAGCGGGATAGGACCAGCGTCCCTTCTCATTCCATTCCTTGTCGAATTTAACCAGAAACGTCCCCATGTTTTCGGTGCCGTAACGTGCGAAGTTGCACCACCACTGGTCGTCACGCCGGACGGCCCAAGTCAGGCTACCGCCGAAATTCCCAAAATCCTTGAAGGTAGAGAGTCGCATCGACTCCAAATCCAGCGACTTTATCTCACTTGTTTCGGGTATCTTAGGATAGTTGGAATGGGCACAAAAGAGTTTTCCTTCCCACAGAAAGCCACTGTTGAGGTGCTGCGCTTCGCCGGCGCTCACGGCAATTCTTTTCCCGCTCAGGCGGTCATACTTGGCGACCAACGTATTCGTGATCGCATACACGAATTTCTCATCCGCAGCAGCCGCCTGGTTGGCTTCCGGTGCGGCGAGACTCGCCGTTCAAGTGAGTCTGCGAACTCTTATCGAACTAGTCAACTGTTTCCGAGGGCCTGCGACTTGCAGTTAACGTCGGCTTTTGCCGTTTTTCCAAAGGGTTTTTTGCACTTCGCAGCTAGGTCGCAGGAGTCGAAGTAGATTTCCACTTTGGCTTGCATCATCGGCGGACAAAACGCTGGATTCGTTTTCCGCCGATTTCACCGACGTACACGTTGCCGTTACGATCGACCACGATGCAATGTGGCAATCGAAATTGGCCGGGCTTCGAACCCTGGCTGCCCCAATTAGAAAGCACCTTCCCGGAAAGCGTCATGTGCAGGCACTCGTTTGCCCGCCCATCGGCGACGAATAGTGTTTGATCGGGAGCGATACACATTCCGAACGGGGCAAAGCCGCCATAGCTCCTGACAAAAGTTCCTTCTTGATCAAACACTTGCACACGGTTGTTCTCCCGATCGGCAACGTGTAGCAGTCCCAATGCATCGAATTGAACACAGTGCGGCAAGTTCAGCTCGCCCTCTCCCTTTCCCTTCACGCCCCACGTCTTTACAAAATCGCCCGACTTCGTGAACTTGACGATCCGATTGTTACCGTAGCCATCCGACACGAAGAAATCTCCATTTGGCGCAACGGCAACATCCGTTGCGCGATTGAAAGTTGAGTTGTCGTTACCCGGGACATCACGTTTGCCTAGCAACAGGAGCACCTTGCCAGTTGGTGAGTACTTGATAACGGTATGGTTCACATAGTCGGTGACCCATACGTTGTCTTCGGCGTCGACACGCGTGCCATGAACCGCCGTCAATTCCGAATCGCCAAACATGTGGACCAGTTTGCCGGATGGATCGTAGATCAAAATCGGTCGAGGTCCACGATGAGAAATAACCAAGTAACCCTTCGAATCGATGGCAATCCCCGAAACTTCGCCCCATTGGATGCCGTTCGGAAGGGTTGCGTTGAAGCCCAGATCGATTTCGTAGCTCTCGGCTCCAACTACTTGTTTTGTCTTCAATACATGATCGATGAAGGCATAGCTTTTTTCGCGTTCCTCAATTGGATAACCGTGTGGTCCAGGTGGATACACTGCTACCAATTCTTCTTTGGCCCCCAGCATGCGATAAACTTCCGACGCGGATTCGATGCAACGCCGTGCACTATCGACCTTAAAGTTATTGTCGTCTTGAGGCGCATGAATATAGAGCGGACGGGGAGCGATTGCCGCGAGTACTTCAGGGAAATCGAACGGGAGACGCTTGGCGTCCTTGCCGTAGTCGCTTGCAATGGAAGGCATATATCGCTTCTGACACCAACCGGTCAAATTCCCGTCCATGTAATCGGCGAAGGAATCGAAACCCGAGCTGCTGACCACAACCTTCATCCTCGGATCAAAGGCGGCGAGAAAGAGAGAATTGTGGCCCCCCAATGAGACGCCGCAACAACCGATCCTCTCGTTGTCAACCTCGGGCAGCGACTCCAGTAAATCGACTGCTCGCATGTGACACCAAATCCCCTTCATCGTCCCGCTTGTGTACCCGAGGGACTCTGGATCATTTTGGTTATCACCTAGCAACGTATAGTCGGGGGCAATGGTCACGTATCCCCGCTCGGCCAACTCCAGTGTGTAGCGAGGGTAGTCTGCGCCGACTCCGGCCGTGCGACCACGTGGTCCGCTTGTCCCATGTAGACAGATCATGGCGGGAGCGGGCCGCACAAGACCGTTGGGAATGAGCAAATACGCGGGAACGCGGTCTCCTTTGCCGGCGACATAGGTGATCTTTTTGCGAGTCACTTTTTCAAGCTTCTCGCTTTCAAGCACTTGAACATCGAGACCCACTGAAAGATCGCGGTTCGGTAGACGGCCCATCACCTGCTGCATGTTCTGAAGAATGTGAGCACGCCGATGTTGCCAACCCAATTCGTTTTCGATCGAGTGCGACGCACCTCGTTCGTCCTGCCAAACAAGCAGATTCATCTTGTCAGCATAAAACGGAACCCGCGCGATTTCGTCCCCATGAAGGAGAGTATCTTTCGCGAGAAACGGAACCGAGGGCGGAATCAACACAACGCTGGCAAGAATCCAAATGGAAGATTTCATAAAGTCGAGACGGCCGTAGTAAGGAGTGGAAGCGAAACAGCGGACGCCATGTCAACTCATTTCGTCGTAGGCTACGAAACCTGGTGCCGTCCAATTATACAAATGTTTTGGACAAAGCATCATGCAAATAGCTTATGCAATATCTCTCCGGCGACGTCGGTCAGTCGGAATGGGCGACCGAGAATCGGGGAATTGACCGAAAAACTGGTAACGGCCTCACCAACTGTTGCCGGTCTTTTGAAGACGTTCCGATGCACCGGCGTGCGAGATGCGGTTGAGTACTCCGATGCGACGGATTTCCAACTGCCTGCAGTTGCGGAAGGCATGATCTCGCTTCGATCGATGTGACCGAAGGAGTCGAGTGCCTTAAGTAAAACTGACCAATGTCGGTTCGACATGTGCAGCTGGCTGATATTTCTTACCACCGCGTTCGTCAACTGTTTCGACATGAAACCGGTTGGCCCTCGCGCACCGAACTGGAACGCTGTCGCAGAGTGTTGGCTTCGGAAGTCGATACCACTGCCGTCACCAAGTATCCCGGATTTTTGCAGTCAGTTTGTTCTGAGTTATTACTGCTCCGCCGTTAGCCTTCTGGTTCACCTAACGTCCGTTATCTTGAACTTCGTATTTGCTCAAGTTGGCATCGGCAGGCTCCCTCGAATCGCTCGATAATTGCTCCGTCCAGTACGCGATTCTTGTCTTGCCAGGCTGCGGTGAACGTGCTTCCACAACGGAGGTTAGTTCTACGGCGTTTTGTTGCAGAATTAGCGCATTGCCGCGCCAGCCCAAAACTTTCCAACCCTGATCGATCAGCAACTTGCGAACCGCCTCCTTGGTTTCGTCAACTCCAACGCTCGTTTCATACGACGCGATGTTATGAGTCACATTGACAAATTTCGCGCCCGACGGCACTGGCAGCTTGCTCACGTTGACGTTGCTATTATTCTGCAGTCGCACTAGGACTTTTCCCGGCTCGTCGTGTAGTTGGACGGTGACATAGAGGTGAAATCCCGAGCGGACGAACTGACCTTCGGCGTATCCCTCGGAGATATCGGATTCGGACAACTCTTTCCACTGCCGCTCCAGCAGGTTGCGGCGCTGAAACTCATACTCGCTTCTTACATCAAACGCCTTGAGTCGAGCTTCATACTCCAAGCAGGCAACGGTTCTCGTCGAAATTTCCCAAGCGCCGGGCAGGAGTGGAAATGTCGAGAGATCGATTGCCGCTGCAGCTTCAGCCGTGGTCGCCGGCAAACGCGCACCGTCATCCAGTTCCGCCGCCTCGGCGGCTGTCTCTTGCGGTGTTGAATCTGGCAACACGTTGGCGGCGGATTTCATCGGCGCTGCGTCCGGCAGCTGATTCGCGTGTGGACCGCACCCAGAGAAGCAGCCAATGATCGACAAGCCCAGTACCAATCCGCTGAATGATTCTAATCGCATCAAGCAATTTCCCTGAAAGCAAGGCAAGGCACCGGAGAGAGAGCTAGTCTACCGGTTATTCGCAGTCCGTAACGTGAACAACCTGCAGGCTCGCACGATTGTATCAAGTCCCCCCACAATTCGGTGACAAGCAAGCTAGGGAATACGATGGGGCAGATCTAAGACTCAAGGGGACACTCGCGACGTCACCGTCGAGCCGCGCTTGCTGTCCAGTCCCGCCGATTACCGGCCTCGCGATCCGAACAAGGATCCGCCGCCAGCAAAATGAATGATGGACCGTTCCGCGTTTCTGGTAGAGTAAAGAGTTACTATGCCAATCCAACTCGGCGGCTCATCCAAAGCTCTCGGGAACAACTGGCGGTAAGCAGAGCCAGTTTCACCTCCGATCGTGTGACGTCCTGCCACCGGAAAGTCCAAACAAGACTCGACGACGCCAGTCTGCCTTGGCTACCATATCAACTATTCTGAATACGAAAGGAAAGCTATGCGCGTGAGTCCAACCTCATCCCTCCTTGTGCTCCTGGTCGCCGGCTGTCTTGCCCCGTCCGTCGCGCGGGCCGATGCAACTGCTCGCCCGAACGTGGTCCTTGTAATGGCCGATGACCAGGGCTGGGGAGACACCAGCTACAACGGGCACCCCGAACTCAAGACGCCGAACCTCGACAGGTTGGCCACCGCCGGGTTGCGCTTGAACCGGTTTTACACGGCGCACTTCAACTGTTCGCCTACCCGGGCTAGCGTCATGACCGGACGGCATCCGCATCGCATGGGGACGTTCAGTCCAGGCTCGCCGATTCGCGCGCAGGAGTTGACCGTCGCCAAGGTACTCCAATCCGCGGGCTATGCGACGGGCCACTTCGGCAAGTGGCATCTCAACGGCAAGAATGGTGACCGTGACACCAAGACACCTCCCGGCCGCGCCATCCTCGCCGGTGACCCACTCTCGCCCGGCAAGCTGGGCTTCGACGAATGGGTATCAGCGGATAATTTCTTTGACCTTGATCCAGTCCTAGGCCGCAACGGCGTCGTGGAAAAGTTTCGCGGAGATGGCTCGGACATCGTCACCGACGAGGCGCTTAGATTCATCCGCCAACGGGCCGGCGCCGGCCAGTCGTTCTTCGTGGTGTTGTGGTTCGGCAACCCGCATACACCGCATGAGGCGTTGCCGGAGGACAAGGCTCCATATGCGGGGCTGCCCGAGAAGGAGCAGAATTATTACGGTGAGCTCACTGGCATCGATCGTAACGTTGGGAAGCTGCGGTCGGCGCTGCGTGAACTACAGGTCGCGGACAACACGTTGCTGTGGTACTGCAGCGATAACGGCGGCGCAGCTGGGCCGAAGTCCACCGGTAATCTGCGCGGAAGTAAGGGTACGCTATGGGAGGGTGGGCTGCGCGTTCCCGGCCTAGTTGAGTGGCCCGCACGCATTCCGCAGCCATTCGTCAGCGACGTTCCCTGCTCAACGCTTGACATCTACCAGACCGTCCTCGCCGCCACGGGCGCGAAGGCAGAGAAACAGGTTCAACCACTCGATGGCATCAACTTGCTGCCACTGTTCGATGGCAAGATGACGGAACGTGGCAAGGCTATTCCTTTCGTCGCGCGGCTCAACCAGGAGAACTCACACGCGGCTCTGCTCGATTGGCCTTACAAGCTGCACGTCGGTGCTGTAAAGAGCAAGGGCAAGCTAGACGGTAACAGCGGCCAGCCGGTCGCACCTATGCTGCTCTACGACGTGTCGCAGGATCCCAACGAAACCACCGACCTTGCTGCGCAGCAACCCGCGATTGTCGCGAGGATGAACGAGGAGCTCGCGGCCTGGAGGGCTTCGGCCTTGAAGAGCCTCGCTGGCGACGATTACGATCCGCCCGTTGCTCTCGAGCCGCAACCCAAGTCCGGCACAAGACTGAAGAAGGCCAAACCGAAGGCCAAACCGAAGGCTGCCTCTTGAAACGACCGGTCGCCGCTGACCCGCCGCAGTCTGTGGTCGAACAGCCGGCTCAATCGGCCGGCAGGCTTAAGGGAGGCTGTTTTGCCTGGGGCCTGGCAACGAACCGGGAACACCAACCAGCCGGGGATCGCTGGTCATGAAAGATACTGAGGCCTTGATCGTGTTTTTTGGAACCTGCCGATGCTGTGCGGCTCCGCGCGACGTTCCATCAGGCGCATCATGGCGGCTCGTTGCTGAACGGATACGCGACTCTGTTCGATGAGCCGACGCACCGGACCGAGTCGATCCAGTCGCTCCGAATCCTTCAGGTCATCCTTTGGGCCGACCGCCACTCGGCCCAACAGCTCGGTGCCGCGATCCGGCTCG
>JBBQRC010000130.1:0-9603 GCA_038215215.1 Pirellulales bacterium | reverse complement strand
AAATAATCCCCGCTGTGAAAATCGTTGTGCCTAGGCTTACTCCCAGCGCGGCAAACGCCAGCCAAGTGGCGATGCTCAATGAGCCTTTGGGTGCATCTGATACGCTGAAAGTGGTCACGGCTAATCCTTATGGTTCGTTGTGATTGAGGGCAGGAAAGCCTACCATGAATTACGTCGTCACGTCTAGTTTTTTGCTGATTTGGAGGTCGACGACTTTTTGGCGTTCACCAAGCAATGGAAACCAAAGCAGACCTCGTCCTCGTCGCGCTCTTGCTCAGCCTCGTACAGCAATTCGTTCACCTGTGCCATGCGTTGCGGGTTCAAAGCCGCAGAAATAATGTGCTGGCTGCCGTCTGGTCCGACCACAATAGTGGTCAAAACAGCCACGGTATCTGCATGCTTCAACGCCGCCACGACGTGTTCACCAATCTGAAGTTCGACGTTCTTGATCTGGCTGACAAACCTGGCAATCTGTGGTCCGTTTAGATTTTCGACGACTCGATGCCCAGGTGCATCATGTGGTGCGGTCGACTCGGCGTCGGCGTCGGCGTCGGCGTCGTGATTCATGTTGAAACTTTCAATGAGCCAAAATGTGCCGCCACGGAATGCGCGTGGCAGATCGACGGCGATCAGCGAAACTAGTTGAGGGCGGGATCTTTGGGGATGCGTGTCGCGTCAATGTTTGCCGCCAAGATATCGAGGCCTATCTGGCGCACAGCCGTCTGCCAGATTTCTTCGGGATCGGCAAAAATAAACTCCGAATCGATATCCCAGACCAGCCAGCCGCCACTTTTTAACTCATCCTCCAGTTGACCAGAACTCCAGCCCGAGTAGCCATCGAAGACCCGATAATTACCCTCCGCCTGCCCGCAAATCTCGATAATACGCTGCTGTTCGGTGGCGACTTGTACACTCAAGTCAGTCTCGTTCTCGGATGCAATCGTTTGATCATGCAGGATCATTAGCGGCCCATCGACCGGACCACCATAATAAAGGGGGGCGGGGTTGGTGATCTCACGCTCGAGCAATTCTTCGAAGAGTTGCGTAATCGTGATCGCTGTGGGGCGATTTAAGATCAAACCAAAGGCCCCTTCGTCGTCATGCCGAAGTATGTAGACGACGCTCCGCATAAAGTTGCCATCCAGCAAATGCGGCGAAGCCACCAGCGCTTTACCTTTGATTGATGCCATGGGACTCGACCTTACCTGTTGTCTTGCCAAGTTTCCTGCCACACACAGCCTGCCCAGGACCAGCCCACGCCGAAGCCGATTAGCAGGTTCTTCGCCCCCGCTTGCAATTTGCCTTCGCGACGCAAGTCGCTGATCAGGATCGGCAGCGTGCTCGAGACGGTATTGCCGCAGTGCTCCAAGCGGATCGGCAACTGCAGGTCATCCAGATCCAACCGAGTCTGCAGTTGCTCAAGCATTTTCCGCGTAGCCTGATGAAATAAGAACAGCTTGATGTCGCTCATCTGCAGCTTGGCTCGCTCCAGCACCTCATCGATCAGCTTGGGGACTGCCACAACGGTAAAGTTCATCAAACTGGGGCCGTCCATGTAGAGGCGACTTTTCCAACGCTTGCGATAGCGTGGCTTGATCGCGTCCTTGGAGTTCCGTGCACCGCCATCGTTGACCAGGAGCGTATCAGCACCACTGCCATCGGTGCCGAATTGGAACGCCGTCAGGCTCGGTGTGTCCACTGCTTGCACCAGTGTCGCGGCGGCGGCATCACCAAAAATCGTTCGCAAACTGCGATCGTCGGCGTCGATGTATTTCGAATAGGTCTCCGCGGTTAGCAAGAGGATTCTCCTGGCCACTCCAGCACAAATCAAACCTTCTGCCACCGCCAAACCGTAGACAAATCCAGAGCAACCCAAGTTGAAATCGAGCGCTCCGCAACCCACCCTCAAGCCCAAACGGTGCTGAATTAAACAAGCAGTTGTTGGCAACGGATAGTCGGGCGTTTGCGTGCACAGCAAAACGAAGTCAATTGATGCCGGCTCAATCCCATTTTCAGCCAACAGCTTTTGAGCGGCTGCGACGGCTAAATCTGAGGCGGTTTCTTGCGGGGCCGCTATGTAGCGATTGACGATCCCCGTTTTGGTTTCGATAAGCGGGATGTCCCATTCAGGATGGAGCGCGTGAAGCTGGGCATTGGTTTCGCAACGCTCTGGTAAATGAATAGCGATCGGTCCAATTTCTGCAAATGGCACAACTGTTTCCTAAGAGAGATCGCCGTCTAGCGGAGACGAGGTTTTCACCGCCCCGGTATTTTAAAGTCCCAGTATACCAATAGCGTGAAAATAACGCCCCAGCACGGCACACGAGAGTCTCACTGCTATTATATCGGTCGATCGAAGAGGAGAAAACGGGGCGGGGTCGCGGTAGTGTCGCGGTCGCGGTAGAGCACGCGTTCTAGTGGAAATGCGCAGCCAATTCCAAATGACTGAGCGGTACGTAATATTTGCGATAGCGTTTGCCATCGTCGTAAAGCTGCCCCTGCGGATCTGTCACGAGAATCGTCGCGCGACGGGTGATACGGTTGATTGTGCCAGTTAATCGCCGCCCCTCGAGTTGAAAGTGCACGCGCGAGCCGACACGCAGATTGAATTTGCGTGACGCCCTTTCCTGTTGCGTAATCAAGTCGTGTTTATGCTCCGTGTGTCCAAATAAATTCTGTGCAATCGACTGGAATCGAACGGCGGCACAACAGCTTTCTTCCCACACCAGCATCTCGACCAGGTGGATGAGTTCATGTTCCAAAATGCGCTGCATCGCTTGCAAGCGATTAGTGCACAATAGCCCCGTAACGCGAATCGGACGCTGCAGATCACTGAACGTTTGGAATAGTAGCGTTGAAGAGAGCGCGATTTCGTAGCGGGTGGACTGAGTGCGGGCAAGGCGATTGAGGTGAACCGTGCGAACGGTTTTGCCGCCATTACTGGTCATGCGTTTCGACCAGCGAAACTGCATCCCATGAGCGCGTGCCAATTTCAAACAATGGCCGTCAAAAAAGAGACTGTCGTACAACTCCGCCATATTTCGCAAATCGTTGGTCGTCGTTCGCTGGAAATTGGGGTCGCGCATGACCTTCGAATCGGCCAACACTTGCTGTCCAATTTCATGGCTCAACCGCTGCCGCTCTGCATCACCTATCTGACGCTGACAAACCAGCGTTTTCAAGGCCTCAATGCTCGTGTGACGCGAGTCAACGAAAGCCTTGGGTTGCACGGAGTTCTTGGGAGTACAGATTGCCGAGCCCTGGGGCGTTGAATCCTGGGCCGCTAATTTCTGGGTTGCTAATTTCTGGGTCGTTGAATTCTGGGTCGTTGAATTCTGGGTCGTTGAATTACGAATCGTCGCACGCGAATTTTGAAAGCCGCCAGTCATCGATCCCTCCACAAACCACTTCGCTCTTGCATCCCTGCGGTTGCTTCTACTCCAGTACAGCGGCAGTTAGAGTACGCGGTTTTGAATAGGGCTGCAACTAGCGTGTAAAAACTCCTCTGGTCCGCGGGCTGACACTTAGGAGCTGCGCGGAAATAAGTTACCGCATTCGTTCCCTCGCCCCTGCCCTGCGCAGCAGGAATAGCGGGGGAGAGGGCAGGGTGAGGGGAAATAAAAGAGGTAACTTATTTCCGCGCAGCTTCTTACCATTGCATCAGGTTACCTAGCGCGGTCGCAGATCGGTTACAATGTGCCACTCATGCCACCTTGGCCACTGCAGCGTTCACGCTCCGCCAGCATGCGGTTCCCGGTAGAGTTGACCGCCAACAACCAATGAAAGTCAAACCAAGTTGTCCCATGCGCAACCCAACCCGTCTGAGAGTTCAGTGACCGCTTCGGCGTTGTCGACACATCCCACGCGGGTGCGTTATGCGATGGTCTTGTTAGCCATGTTCGTAGCGATCTTGCTGTACTTGGATCGCATCTGCCTGAGTACGGCGAGCGCGGCAGTCAAAATGGATTTGGGGCTGGATGGTCCGCAGTTGGATCAGGCTCTAGCCGCTTTCTTTTGGACCTATGCCCTATTCCAGCTTCCGGCTGGTTGGTTAGGCGATCGCTTTGGCGCACGCTACGTTTTGGCAGCTTATGTGGCGCTGTGGTCGCTTAGCACTGGGCTACTCGGCCTTGTAAACAGCATCACGGGATTAATTATGCTGCGACTATGCTGCGGCGCCTTTGAAGCCGGCGCCTATCCGCTCGCGGCGGGTATAGTGGGCCGCTGGATTCCTCAGCACCAGCGTGGTATCGCCAACAGCGTGGTGGCGGTCGGAGGCAGATTTGGCGGCGCCCTGGCTCCGATCATTACGATCCAGCTCATGTTGCTGTGGTCGTTTGGGTGGCAGTGGGAGTCCACCGCTGAGCCGGCACCAACCAGCTGGCGACCGGTGGTGATATTGTACGGACTGATCGGCCTGGCGGTGGCCGTGATCTTTGCCAAGCTCTTTCGCGACTACCCCCGCGAGCACCCGCGCGTGAACGCAGCCGAGCTGGCGATCATTGGCGGACAATCAAGCCGACCCGCCGGCGCGACGATCCTCGCTGACGCCACCCCAACTGAGCTTGTCCGCTTTCAGCCCAAGGACGTGCCGCGGCCGGCCACTGCAGTGCTTGACGCAAGCGTGCGGCAGACCAAATCAGAGCTGCCTCCGATTGGAGCCATGTGCACGAATTTAAGTCTTTGGCTCAATTCGTTTTTGCAGTTTGCCAGCAACTTTGGGTGGGCGTTTCTGGTGACATCCATGCCGCAATACTTGCGCCAGGTCCATCACACGACTGCCCAGAGTCAGGGGTGGTTGCAAAGCTTGCCGCTAGCCTGTGGAGTTGTGGGGATGTTGTTGGGTGGCCTATTGCTTGATTTTCTCACGCGACGGTGGGGGGTTCGCATCGGGCGCGTGCTGATGCTGAGCCTGCCGCGATTGCTAGTGGGGTTGGCCTTCTTCGGCTGCTCAGGGGTCACCAATCCCATTCAAGCGACCATTTTTCTGGCCATCATGGGGTTGGCTACCGACTTAAGCATTTCCGCCATGTGGGCCTTCGCACAAGATATTGGCGGTCGGCACGTGGGCTCGGTGCTAGGGTGGGCTAACATGTGGGGTAATCTGGGCGCGGCTTGCTCGCCACTCGCGTTCGGCTTTCTGGTCCGACTTTATCCCGATAACGTCCCCTTGGGCTGGAAAACTGCTTTTATGGTATGCGGCGCAATTCAACTAGTCGCTGCCGTCGCAGCCCTTAGAATTAACGCTTCACAACCGCTCCAAGTCAACACGCGAGGAGAGTTTCCAACTCATGCATGATGACCAATTAAACGTGACAGCTGCCCCGCCCACTGACGATTGGGCCAATACCGCTACGCATTTCGTCGGCATCTTGCTGGCTGTCCTGGGCACGTGTTGGATGGTTGGGCTAGTCGTCGACAAGTCACTGGGAATTATGCTGAGTTGCATGGCTTACTGCCTTTCAGCCTTACTCGTGTTCATTTTCTCCACGCTTTCTCATGCTTGTGTTGAACCCCATCGCCGCACTCGTATGCGGGCTTGGGATCAAGGGGTGATCTACTTGATGATCTCCGGCACCTACACGCCGTTTGTCTGGCAATACGGCGGTAGTTTCCGTACGCCTCTCCTGATTTTTATTTGGGCCGTGGCACTGTATGGACTATGGATGAAGGTCGTAGTGCGTCGCCGCGTGAACGCAGTCACCGTCACCACTTACCTGCTACTCGGGTGGGTGCCTGCAATGCCGCTGTTGCCCCAAGTCCCGTGGACCTGTTTCCTAGGCATGGTGGGCGGCGGCGCCATCTATTCGGCTGGAGTCTTTTTTTTGATGTTCGATCACCTTGGGCGCTTCTTTCATGCTGTCTGGCACGTGGCGGTCATCCTGGCCGCCTTGTGCCATTATTGGGTGATCTTGCAGTTTGTGGTGTATCGATCAGTGGCTTGATTTATGGCATCAGCGGGCCAATCAGTTTTGCTAATGATAGTAAGCGGAATTTGATAAACTTTGGTGTAACCAGCCCGGAAATGAGGTAGTCAGCGAATTCTTCCCAGCTAATAATAGAGTCTAGAAAGACCTGTTGGCTCTCGCCCCAAAAGTTCCAATTGATCTAGCTCACGAGGATGCGAAAGGTTATTGGCTTGGAACCGGTCCTCGTAAGCTTTGTAATCGCGGACGAACCGCCCCAACCTGAATTTGCAACCCTTGATGCGGCTACACTCCGTGTCCCACCGAATATTTCCCATTCTATTATTTCCAATCCGAATAGAGAGCTCGCCAGCGCGAGCGATTCTTGGCCATGCCAGCCGCAGCGAGCTTGCCGTTCGCGTGACTCGAGCCTTCGTAGCATTAATCTTGCGGCTTTTCTGGTGGGGTACGGGTCGAACTTGCTGTTTCCGGCGTCATGGCGCGGGAAATGCTCCCCGCTGCTTACCCCGGTTTGGGTGGCCCCGTATTGATTTTGAATTCTGCGTTGATATTGAATTCGGTTTTAAACTTGAATTCTTTTTTGAACTTAAATTTCGTTCCAAACCACTTGTGCGCACGGACCGCGCCTGTCCAGTGAGTTTTTGATGAACAGCTACAGCTTAGATTATATCGACGATCTTTATGTGCAATACATTCGCGATCCCAACAGTGTCTCGCCTGGTTGGCGTAAATATTTTGAAGAGTTTTCGCTGGCCAGTAGCGGCGTTCTGGCGGCCCAGTCTGCGGGCAACGGGTCGGTAGCGCTGGCCGACGACGAAGACATGCCAACCGAGCAGGCGAGATCAATTCGTGATGAAGCGCTGTGGTTGGCCCAAATGCAAGATCGCGTTGACCAGTTAGTGCGCGAGTATCGCGTCCGCGGTCACCTGATGGCACAGCTTGATCCGTTAGGCATTAAGCGCAAGGACCATCCGCCTGAGTTGGATCCTTTGTCGTATGGCCTGAGCCGTGCTGATTTGGAGCGACCCTTCAGTTGCGAGAACCTACAGTATGTCGATGGTCGCAGTTTGGGAGCAATCCTCGAGAAGCTGCGAGCCACTTATTGCCGCAGCATTGGCGTGCAATTCATGCACATTGACAATCGAACGATTCGCGACTGGCTGCAGCGGCGCATGGAGGGTTGTGAAAATCGGCTCGAACTTTCACGCGACGTCCAGGTCCGAATTTATACGCGTTTGGCTGACGCCGCGGTCTTTGAGGAGTTTGTTCGTCGCAAATTTGTGGGGGCCAAAACCTTTTCGCTCGAAGGTTCCGAAAGCTTAATCCCACTGCTCGACCTGGCGCTTGAAAAAGCGGGACAGCACAACGTTAAAGGGGTTGTGTTGGCGATGGCGCACCGCGGACGACTCAACGTCCTGGCCAACATTCTCGGCAAGCGCGCGCAGAGCATTTTTTGGTCGTTTGATGATCCGCGTCCCGACATGCATCGCGGCACAGGGGACGTCCGTTATCACTTGGGCTACAGCAGCGATTGGACCACGTCGACCGGGACCAATGTCCATATTTCCTTGTGCTTCAATCCCAGTCACTTGGAATTTGTGAACACCGTGGCGCAGGGCCGTTGTCGCGCCAAGCAAGACCGTGGGCAAGACAATAAACATGCTGAGACGATGACGATTCTGATTCACGGCGACGCCTCGTTTGCCGGTGAAGGAATCGTTCAAGAGACGCTCAACTTGAGCGAGCTAGTTGGTTATACGACGGGCGGTACTCTGCATGTCATCATCAACAATCAGGTTGGATTTACGACCGAGTCACAAGAAGCTCGTTCATGCACTTATGCCACCGATGTGGCCAAGATGTTGCAAATTCCGATTTTCCACGTCAATGGTGAAGATCCCGAAGCGGTCGCCCAAGTGGTCAATCTGGCGATGGATTTTCGACGCGAGTTTCGTCGCGACGTGGTGATTGACATGTACGCCTACCGTCGCTGGGGTCACAACGAAGGTGACGAGCCGCGGTTTACCCAGCCATCGATGTACAAGGTGATCGACGAACGCAAGAGCGTCCGCGAGAGCTACTTGGAGCGATTGCTTGAGATGGGGGGCAAGATCACGCGTCAAGAGGCAGATAGCATTGCTGAAATCAGACAGAACAAATTAGAACGCGAATTCGATTTGGCTCAAAAAGAAAAGTACTTTTCTGATCTGCAAACGATGGGGGGTTATTGGAGCGGCTACTTCGGCGGGCCTGAGCCGAGTGGTGACAATCCGCAGACAAGTATTCCGGTGGAGACCGCCTCCTCTTTGTTACACCGCTTGGCACACATTCCCGCAGGCTTCAATGTCAATAAGAAATTAATCAAGTTCCTCAAGGATCGTGGGGAGATGGCCGAAGGGCAGAAATCGTTGGATTGGGCCAGTGCGGAGGCTTTGGCGTTAGGTAGCTTGCTGACCGAACAACATCCCGTTCGGCTCAGTGGCCAAGATTGTGAACGCGGTACCTTTAGCCAACGCCATGCGGTTTTGCATGATATGGTGACCAACGAAAAACACACGCCGCTGCGGCACCTGGATCCTGTGCAGGCCCGCTTAGACATCATCAACAGCCCGCTCAGCGAGGCGGGTGTGTTGGGCTTCGAGTACGGTTATTCACTCGATTGTCCGGAAGGTCTAGTGCTCTGGGAGGCTCAGTTTGGTGACTTCTGGAACGTGGCGCAAGTGATTATCGATCAATTTATTGCCAGTGCCGAAGATAAATGGGGACGCCTTAGCCGTCTCACCCTGCTTCTGCCGCACGGCTTTGAAGGGCAGGGACCGGAGCACTGCAGCGCACGGCTCGAACGCTTCTTGCTGTTGACCGCGGAAGATAACATTCAGGTCTCGCAGCCCAGCACGCCGGCACAGTATTTCCACTTGCTTCGCCGCCAAGTCAAGCGACGCTGGAGCAAACCGCTGGTGGTGCTGACCCCCAAGAGCTTGCTGCGACTACCGGCTTGTTCTTCGCCATTAAGTGATTTCACTCAGGGCGAATTTAAGAAGATCCTGCCTGATGATCGCAGCCAACCGCAGCGGACCAACCGCGTGCTCATGTGCAGCGGAAAGGTCTACTTCGAGTTGATCGAAAAGCGGGCCTCGCAGAAGGCGGATGATGTCGCCATCCTTCGCATCGAGCAGTTTTACCCGCTCACGGCTGAGAACGTTCTGGCAGCCTTGGAGCCTTACGCGCCTGGAACCGATCTCGTGTGGGTGCAAGACGAGCCCACCAACATGGGCGCTTGGCAATTTATGAAGATTCGCTTTGGTGACATCTTGTCGGATAAGTTCAAACTGCGGGTGGTTTCCCGAGTGGAATCGGCCAGCCCCTCGACCGGTTCTGCCAGTGCTCATAAACTCGAACAAGCAGAACTATTGGACGCAGCCTTCGCCGGGCTCTAGGATTTTGGGTAAAGGTGTCAGAGACGAATGGCACGGGGTTAAGCAGATCTCGCTCCCTCTCCCCCGGTATTTCCGGGGGAGAGGGCTGGGGTGAGGGGGCCGAATCCCGAGGAAAGTCTACCCCTCACCCAAACCCACTCCCCTGGGTACAAGGGGGAGGGGACACGCAAATTGCTTAAACCCGTGCCATTCGTGTCAGAGTCAATTTTGGCAAGCACCCGCAGGGCCGTCACGGCAAT
>JBBQRC010000129.1:0-9635 GCA_038215215.1 Pirellulales bacterium | reverse complement strand
TCGACATGTAGGGAGATGGCAACGGAAATTTGGCTGAGGCCGTTGGGCTATGGCTGGCACCATATTTCGCGGTGTAAGGCAGCGCGGACTGGCGGTCGAAGGCGAAATCTTGGACTGCAACGGACCGCAGATGCTCCGCTTGAATGCGAATAAGTCGATCCAGGAAATTGCCAAAGTCCCCCAAGGCACTAACATCGAGCCGTACCGAGTCAAAAGTGGCAACCAATCCGCTGGCGACGTTGCTGTCGACCGCATCCAAGGCTAGCTCAACTTCAAAGGCCCGCAGCGCGATTTCCCAGGCGATGGTCCTATTGATGGGCAACAACTCCTGCGCGGTGCGCGCAAGCTGCGAAATTTGGGTGCTAGCCCTCAGAGCTTTCCGTAACACCTCGGCTCCCTCGTCGCGTTTCCCTGCAACCGCCAGCTCAGCCGAGAGGATCGCACAGTGGAGCAACACGGGTTCGATTTCATGTTCGTCGCCGAGTGCCACGAACCGTTGCAACTGTTGCAACTCAGCCGCCGGCAAAGAGGGGAGTGGGTTGTTGTATTTACGGGCCATTGTGAGCTGCATTAAGCGACGATTCACCAGGTCCGACGTCGCCAACTGAAGGGCATCGAAATCCCCAAGTTCCACCAATTCTTCTACCACTCGTAGATAAGCTTCGGACCGCTGCGGATCGCGCACGGAAATCGCGCCCGCCGAACTGTACATGCGATTGCGCGACACCGCCGGTCGTAGAATGAGAACACAGTCCCAAAGCTGATCGATCGACTTGTTTCGCGCGGCTTGCTCGAGGTAGTCCAGCAATGGGTCGGCACCTGGCGCTGGCGATCGGTTGACTTGCCCCAGTTTTGCCAACACTGCGATGGCCCGTGCATCCTCGAAATTGTTAATTCTTAAATCTAATTTGGGTGCAGTACGAATGCTGGCACCACGCTGTACGGCTTGCAAACGAATCACAGATGCATTGGCGGTCGACGGATTGCCGAGGTTGCTGCGGAAGGCGGCTTCATTCGTATCGGCTTGATTGAAAATGGCTTGCCACGGTGCAGCCCGCTCTATCCATGCGAGTCGATCAAGAGTGCTCGTGCTGCCGGCCGCTTGAAGTTGCAAAGCTTGTCCTATTTTCGCACTTGCGGTAACCTCGTCGGTGGACAACAGGTTGGCGGTCGCACTGGTTCGCTTAATGGCCAACAATCGACCCGCTATCTCGACCGCTACCGCGCCTTCGTCGTTCAACTGATGGGCAATGATCCCGAGTACAAGTATTTCCCACGGCGGTGAGGGCTCGGTGAGCGTGATATCGACAAGTTCAACGGCGCGGTCCAGTGCGCGTCGATCCACCAATTCGCGAACGTAGTCGATTAGGGCCGTGCTGTAGTTTTTATGATCCGCTATCGCTCGCCAATACATCTTGGCCGCGACGTTATCTCCCAGGTCGGCCATCACGGTCCCCAACTTCAACTGATAAAGTGGTGACGGGGCGAGCTGGTTCAAGCGTTGCAAATAGTTTTTCATGCCTATTCGATTTTGACTCGCCTCTGCTACCCGCAAAGCAGCTTGGAGCAGATCGAGATTCGCATCGTTTTCCGCTAGTGCGTGATCGACAAGTTGCAGAGCTTCCGTCGCTCCGGGCGAGCCCTCGGTTAACCAACAAGCCCATAGGGCCACATCAGCCTGTCTCCCCTGTTCGCGCCCAAACGCCTCCAACCGATTCAATAAAGTTGCATTCTCGGCTGCGTCCGCCACACTAGACTCGCCAGTCACACTGGACTCGGCAGCACGTTTGCCACCAGCAGAAAGAGTCTTCATAGCCGACAAAACTTCGCGTACTTCTATTTCACTGCGTGACAATTCCAAACTTCGCCATAGTTTTTCGTCAGCTTCGTCGTACTTTTCGAGTCGCAATAGTTCATTAGCCAACGTTAATGTTGAGGACCGGTCCTGCGGGAAGCGGAGCACACAGGCTTGCAGCATGGCGACTGCGCGGTCGGGCAGGCTGGCTTCAAAACAGATCTGGGCATAGTGCTGAAAGTCGGCAGGAGAGGCGGTAGCCAACTGCAAGCTCTGCTCGCCCGTCGCCAGCGCAGTTTCGGTTTGCTTCAATCGCAACTGCACGTGGGCCATCGTCAGCAAGTAAGACCCATGGTGCTTGGGGTCGATCTGGCAGAGTTGTCGCAACGATTCGATCTGCCGCCCCCAATAGCTCGCTCGGGCCTCCATGCGCAAGGCCAATAGCCATGCTGGGATCGACCGCGGTGTCAGTTCAGTGAGCCGCTTCGCAGTCGTAGCCGCCGCAGTAAAATCGCGTCGCGCTTCCTGTAGCAGCGCCAGTCGCTGCCAATCGGTGATCACTCTGTCCGTGCCAACAGAGTCTGTACCAACAGAATTTGTACCAACAGAATTTGTACCGACAGAATTAGTACCGTCGGGCTCGGCTGTCTTGGCCAACGCTGCGGCAAGCTGCTCGACACGTTCCGCAATCGCCCCCACTCGAACCTGGTTGCGGACGAGGGTGTCCCAAATCACCGTCAACTCTTCGCGATCTTGGGTGAGGGTGGCAGCCATTTCCAAACTCGAATTCGCTTCCGCGAAGCGCTGTGCGTCAGCCAGCATTTCGGCCAGTTTCAATAGTCGTGCGCGCGTTGGCTCGCGTTCACAAGCGCGTTGCAGTGTTGCCAAGGCTTCGATCTTAAAGCCCAGGCTGTGCATCCGTTCACCCAATTGAAATAGACTGCCCGCGTCTCTGCTGGAATCGTTCACCCAACGTTGAAGTTGTTCGAGCGCTTCGTCAGGGCGATTCAAGCGAATCAAATATTCGGCCAAGCGAACTAGGTATTCCACTTGGTCAGCGGCTGAGGCCACGGAAACCGCTTGTCGATACCGCCTTAAGGCCACTTCCGTCATCGCAACTGTATGCAACAATTCGGCCACGCGCACGATGGTCGCAGCATCGCTCTCCTTACCTTCCAATAAACTTTGCCAGATCTCGGCGGCTCGAATTTGTCGCTCCTCAAGTCCCGCGTTAGTGTCCGCGGAAACAAATTCACCCCACTTCAAGACGTAGTCGACATTGGTTGGTTCAAGTTCCACCAAACGCTGCATGGTGGCCGCGGCATCTGTGAATTCCCCGCTGCGGGCACTTAGCATCGCCAACGCTTGTAGCGGCCCAGTTTGGGTTGGTGCCAACTCGCTGGCTTTCTTCATCCACAGCTTGGCTTCGCTGCGGCGATCGTGCTTCGCTAAGTGCTGGGCGAATCGCAATATGAGCGCGATGTTTTCGGGCTGTTCATCGATTCGAGCGGTGTAGAACTCGGTCAAACCCTCGGTGTCACTGGCGACCTCGAACAGCCTCTCAAGCTTGTTCAACAGGGAGTCGTGCAACCAGCTATCTGGGTTCACTTGACCAAGCAACTTGCGCAGAGTTCCAATGGCTTGCACAGGATTTCCAAGCTGCGCATGGATTTCGGCCAATTGGATTTGCAATTCAAGTCTGGCTGCTGGCTCCTTGGTCTGTGCGATCAGTTTTGTGTAGAGCTTTTGTGCAGCCTGCAGCGAATGATGATCGACCATCGCTACGGCGAGTTGCTTCAAGACTTGTAAGTTCGTCGGATAGAGTCGTTCGATGGCGTCCCATAGATCTGCTAACGCCTGATCGTTCGTGGTTCGTTTGGCGGTCAGTCGCGATTCCTTCAATATCTCCAGTACCAGCGTCAACGTCGGCTTGCGGTCCAGGGCACGTTGCCATGCGGCCAGCGCTTCGTCAAACCTCCGGGCGTCCTTCAACGCGCCAGCCAAGTAAAAGGACGGAAACGGATCTGCGGTCGAACGCTCCTCTGCCGCTTGAAGATTGGCGATGGCTTCGCTGTTTAGCCCGCGCCGCTTTTGAATTAATCCCAGCAGCAAACTTAGTTTTGCTTCGCCCTGCAATTCGGCCTCGGACTGCAGTCCCACGCACAACTGTTCCAAGGTACCGCGAGCTGCGTGGTATTCGTAGAATTTGTCGAAGGCCGTCCCGAGCTGAGGACGGCTGCGTAAGATCTGCTCGTAGCGATCGGCAATGACACTGTCCGCAGCTTGGTCCTGCCCCTCGTTGTTGCCGCCAGCCTGCAGTCTAGTGGTCGATTCCTGGGCTACTACGCACGTAGCCGTCAGCCACAGCCCGATGCCAAATGTGTGCCACGCGAGACCACCGGCCAGTCTTGCCCTGCGACCGAGGAACGGAGCCGATTTCTTGACACGCTGCGGTATCGTGGTCGTGAACTGAGAATCGCATCCGTTGGTTGTTGCCATGCTAAAAAGATGTTGGATACGGCAGGCAGTAGATAGCATAGCGGGGGCCATGGATGATGACGTTTCGTCTATGAAACAGCGGCCAGTTGTTCAACTCACGCAACCAAAACGAGCCGTGGGTTGTGGCCGAAATTCCATCGCAAGTGAAGGTCTTTTAATCGGTGGGACGTGTAGCGGTGGGAACTCAATGTATTGACAAACTATTGATGCACGTATCCAGTGGCAGGGAGCTGACGAATCGTGGAATTTTCACGAGCCCACAAACCCGTCCGGCTGGTAATTTTTCCAACTACATAACAGTTTGACTGACCGGCGGTGGCAATCAAGTTCGTCAGTTCTGACTCAGCAACCGTCAGGAGTAATTCAAAATCTTCACCGTCTCCGAGCGCATGTTCAACCGGCGTTTTGCCGCTGGACTGAGACATGGTAACTGCGTCCTTAGAAACAGGAACGTTTTCCAAATCCAAGACAGCGCCACAATGCGACGCATCGCAGAGACGCAGCAAATCGGTGCTCAAACCGTCGCTGATGTCCATGGCCGCATGGATGCGCACTTGCCCTCGCAATTGGCGTGCAAGTTCCAAGCGCGGCGTAAAGTCCAGGTGCTTACCCAATAAACTCCCGCCGAGCGGCCCGGTGACAACGATCAGGTCATTGGGTTGAGCGGAACTGCGTTGCCAAACTACGCCACCCTCGGTGCGTCCGACGGCGGTCAATCCGAGAACTAAAGGGCCATCCCAACAGTTTGTATCTCCCCCGGCCACGGCGACTCGAAACTGCTCTGCGACCTGGCAAACACCTTCATAGATATCCGCCGCCAACTGCTGGTCAGCTTGTCGGGGAAAGCAAATGGTCAGAAACACAGCCACCGGTTCAGCAGCCATGGCTGCCAAATCGCTCAGGTTTACCCCGATCAGCTTGCGGCCAATCCGTACGCCGCTGACTGTGGAGGATTGAAAGTGGACTCCGTCCATCAAAGTGTCTGTGGTGACTACGAAGTCATCACCGGTGGCGGCCAGCACAGCCGCATCGTCACCAATCCCCAATTTGACTTGAGGCAATCGTCGGGCTCGCATTTTTGCCCAAGCTACAAAGGATTGCTCCATGAAACAATTGCATCCAATCCGCTAATTCTTCACTGCGTTGATACAAATACGAAGAGCCGAGCAGCAGGCTCGACTCTTTAGTAATTCAGAAAACACAAGTACCACAGAAAGCACAGGGTAGCTGGAGTGGCGTCGACTAGGCACCCATCAGTGATTCAAGTGCGTCGAGGGCGCTGCGGGCTTCGCTAACCCCCCCCATATCGTTAACCAGCTGTTTTGCTTTGAGTAAGTTTTGCAAGTACACATCCTGATGGCCATTGCTGCTGGAACCGTTAGTGGCAGCCCGTCGACCGCCCTTAGAACCCTTGGGACGTCCTGGTCGACCTACTTTGCCTGTACGCTTCTTATCGGTTGACAATACTGTGCTGACGGTGGCCGGGGCCACGGTAACGCCGTGCTGCTCTTCGATCATACGAGAAATTTCGGTTGGTCCTGCTTCGGGGTTGGCCGCTTTGATCTCGCGAATTGCATTCGATTTGTTGATCTTGGATCTTGTCTTACGTGCCATGATTCATTCGCTCCTAAAGGTTTTTGGCGAACTGCAAACGTTGCAGCCTCAGATGTGCCCCAGCAATCAGCGTGCTTCCGTTAACAGTTGCGTGCTTCCGAGCGAACAAAGCAAATTCCAACAATCTGATCAGTAATCAACCACGACTTGTGTTTTGCACCATTCCGCGATGCAGCCAATCACAGGTTGTCTTGATTCACTTGAGGGGTTATTTCAGCTTGCCTTAATTTGGGAAATTTGTCAATCATTCTACTGCACAATTGCAGTAATTGGCGAACAATAGCCCGCTTCTTATACGCATTGGATACAATTTAAATGATCAAATACTACATACGCGAGACAACGCTAATTCCAAGTAGACTCAGTCCCATTTCGAGCGTACGGCCCGTCGCATAGCACAAGGCAAGCCTACTGTTTCGTAATTCTTCGGACTCCGCTTTGATAACTGGACATTGATCGAAGAAGCTCGAAAACTGCTTGGCTAAGGAATACAGATAGCCAGCTAACACGCTGGGGTAATACTCTTCGACACTCTGTCGAATTGCATCTTCGAACTGCAAGAGTTGCAAGGCGAGATCTCTCTCAGCAGGTTTGGCAAAATGCAGGGAAAATCGATTGATATTTGTGCTATCGACAGTGACTCCCGAATTCCGAATGATGTTGCAAATTCTAGCGTAGCTGTATTGGATATACGCAGAGGTATTGCCCTCCAGTTGGACCATTTTATCGATGTCAAACTCGTAATCGCTAGTACGATTATGTGCCAAATCCGCGTACTTGATTGCACCCAAGCCCACAACCTCGGCAACTTGGTGCTGCTCTTCCTGGTTCATCGCTAAGCCGGCCTTCTGCAATCGATCTGGATTGCAGACTGCATGATAAGCTCGATCGATCGCCTCATCCAGCAAGTAATCGAGCCCCACGACCGTCCCTGAGCGTGTCTTAAATGGCTTTCCATCTCGCCCCAAGACGGTTCCGAAACTGACATGATGCAATTCGACCTGATCAAATCCGATGGCCCGAGCCGCCGCGAAGAGCTTTCCAAAATGCTCACTTTGGCGGTGATCAACAACATAAAGTATGGCATGAGGCGCGAAGTGTTGCATACGATATTTAATCGTCGCCAGATCGGTCGTGGCATATAAGAACGCGCCATCGCGTTTACGAACGATCATGGGCGCATCGTAACCTTCCAGAAACAGGCAAATGGCTCCATCACTCTCGACAGCCGCTTGGGAGGCAATTAAGTCGTCCACCAAATCGCCCAGCATTGGATGGTAGAAGCTCTCACCTAACTGATAATCAAAATGCACATTCAAACGTTTGTAAACCGACTCAATTTCCGCAATACAGACTGGTAGAAACCGCTCCCAAAGTGCAATGTTTGCGGGATCGCCACGATGCAATTTGGCGGTTTCTGATTGAGCCCGGCTCTCCATATTCGCATGTTCAATTGCGATTTGGGCCAAGCGAGGATCATTATCGACAACCGCGACCTTATCCTCTAATTCTTTGAGGTTTTCCTGGTAGTTCCCCAGTTCCTTGAGCGCTGATTTGAGTTGTTTGGCAACTTTGGGGTCAGGTCTCACTTGCGATTTGAGGCTTTCTGCTTGTGTAGTCGCCATGGCAACCTGCTCGCTTGCCTTAGCCAGCTTCGGCATGGCGGCTTGATAACCAATAATCTGTTGCACCAAACGATACAGTCGACTCAATTCCGTAACGGGCGCGTCTGCAAAAGCGGCCTCATTGGCAAAGTGCTTGTAGCCATAAATGACCATGCCAAACTGGGTTCCCCAGTCTCCCAAGTGATTATCAGTAATCACCCGATGCCCCAGAAAGCCTAGGATTTTCGCCAGCGCAGCTCCGATCACCGTCGAGCGAATGTGGCCCACATGCATCGGTTTAGCCACATTGGGTGCGGAATAATCGATGACATAAGTACGTGGTTCAGACGGTTCGACACCCAATCTCTCATCGGCGGCGAGTTCCGCGATTTTGGCGGCAATGAAATCATCGCGGAGCTTGAGATTAATAAAGCCGGGACCGGCGATTTCCGGCGTTTGGCACAGATCCTGGATCTCCAGCCGCTCAACCAACTTCTTGGCAATATCTTGAGGCTTCATCCCTAATGCCTTGGCCAGTGGCATGGCAATATTCGCTTGGTAGTCACCAAACTGCGTATCGCGGGCCACCGAGACCCTTTGAGCATACTCCGCCGGTTGCTCGACCCAGCCGCGGAGCGCATGTTCAAATCGGCTTCGAATCAACGCTAGAATTTGCATAGCAAGTCCATCCACGTCTTAGTTCGGCGCGGTCAATTCTGGGAATTCGCGAGCGCACGCTTCCCCATGCATTGATTTCAACCGAAACAGGTATAGAAACTGTTGATATAAATGCAGTCAGCTATCACTTAAAAAGATGCTGGTCGTGATAGGCCTGAAGGCACACGATTATTCGCTAAATCGGGCCATTTGTGCAGAAGCTTGAGCCACGATGGCGCTGATGTCGACAGGTTTGCCATCACCCCATAACGATTCGAGATCGTAAAAATCACGAGTCTCTTCATCAAACAAGTGCACGACAATGCTACCGTAGTCCAGCACGATCCAGCGGCTTTCATCAAATCCCGAAACACTAAGCTTGCGTTCATTAAAGTCGGTTTTCAGGACGCGTTCAATTTCAGTGCACATGGCCCCCAACTGGCGACGGCTGGAACCCGAAACAATTAGGAAATAGTCAAACAGGGAAGTGTGTTCACTCAGATCCAGCAGCAGAATATTTTGACCACGATTTTCAGCCGCTGCTTTGACGGCGGCTGTCGCCATCAACAGGGAATATTCCAACTGATGTTGAGGCACGCGGCTGACTGAAGTTAGCGTATCCGTGCTTTCCTCTGATTCCTTTTCGGCCATCGTTTCCTTTTCGGCCATCGTTTCCTCTTCGGCCGCCGTTTCCTCTTCGGCCGCCGCATCTTGCATCGACTCGACCGCACTGGCCGCATCTTCAGCTTGGCCGGCGCTGTCGGAGACAGGCAAAATCTCGCCTACTGGCTCTTTGGCCATGCTCTCTTCCGGTGTTGCGTCATGCGACTGAGTTGGATTCAACCTAGAATCTTCCGCTTCGAAAGTGGGTAGCTTGTCTGGCTGGGTCATGTATATTGTTCGGTGGGTTTTGATTGAGAGGCATCGCTGCAACGGAACGGTTCAGGGAACTCCCAAAAGTATAACCCAATCCCTACCTTTCGAGCAGCCTCCTTCCGGTCCCGCATTTTGGCGACTCACGATTCGATTTATCGCTCGCCAGGCAGTCTGCGGACTATAATTCGCATCGTCTCGTTCTCCCCCAACTCCCTCCTGAGGACCTCTCCATGATTCGTAGCATCTTTGTAGTGGTTGCACTGGTGTCTATGACACTTGTCCAAGGTGCTGATTCCAAACTGCGCGGTGCAACTTTTGAACTGCGCAAGGGGGACCATATCTGCATCGTTGGTGGCACGGTGGCCGAACGTATGCAGCATTATGGTTGGCTAGAGACGCTGCTTCACGCCCGCTATCCTGAGCATGAACTGGTTTTTCGAAACCTGGCCTACAGTGGTGACGAAATAGATGGATTCAAAAATGCCAACACACGCCTCCGCTCGCGGGATTTCGGCACCTTCGACCAATGGCTAGCCGGCTCGGCCCCCTGTCCCCAGCCCGACAAGCTTTCTCCCCGCGATCTCGATAAA
>JBBQRC010000128.1:0-9652 GCA_038215215.1 Pirellulales bacterium | reverse complement strand
GAAAGGGAACTTGGGAGCACAGAAACGCGGAGAGCGTTCAAGACCGCCAAGACGTCGATGACTTCCTGAGTCACGGCACCGGCCACGGGAGGGAGGTAGCCGGCGGCGGCAAACAGCATACCAATAATACTGAGCAACATTCCGCCGACCGCACTTTGAAGGGCGATCTGGCGCATCCGTCGGCCAATGTGCAGCAATTCGTCCACTTTGGTTAGTGAACTGTCCATGATGACCGCCCCAGCAGCTTCGGAGGTGATATCGCTGTGCTGCCCAAACGCCAGTCCCACGGTCGCTGCCATCAAGGCCGGAGCATCGTTGATTCCATCACCCAAATAAACCGTATCCGCCTGCTGCGTTTCGCGGCGCACGATCGCCAGTTTTTCTTCAGGTGACTGCTCTGCGAAAACCTCTGAGATACCCACCGAGTTGGCCAAATAGCGAACTTCACTCTCGCGATCGCCCGAAACGATCAAGACTCGTTGAAATGCGTGCCTGGGTCGTAAATGCTGGACAAAAGAAGCACCATCTTGTCGCGGTTCGTCGCGAAATCGATAGGTCGCCGCGTAAACCCCATCGATTAGAATCACGCACTCCAGTCCGGCTTGGAGCGGCGGCAGTGTGGCGGCCTGCACGGCGTCAAGGGTCTGCAGTTGGTTGCGACTGGTCACCTGGATGCGGCGACCTTCGATAGTACCGCACAAGCCTTCGCCGGGGCGCTCGCTAATCGAATCGGCCGCCGAGAGCTTCAACTCGGCCGCTGCGGCGGCGGCCACGATCGCCCCTGAGAGCGGATGCTTTGAATACTGTTCGAGACTCGCAACCAAGCGAAGTACAGTCGCAGCCTCCATCTCGGGTGCAACTATCTGCTCTGTCACTTGAGGTCGACCGTAGGTCAAAGTGCCTGTTTTGTCGAAAATTGCCGTACGACAGCGATCGATTTTTTCCAGGATCGCCGGGTCGCGCACGATGATTCCCCTCCGCGCCGCCAGAGAGATGGCACCGATAATGGCCACAGGAATGGCAATCAGCAGCGGGCACGGAGTCGCAATGACCAGAACGGCCAGAAATCTGTTGGGCTGGCCACTGATCAGCCAGGCCAGGACCGCGATCGCTATGGCCACGGGCGTGTACACCGCCCCCAGTTGATCGCCCAATCGCCGGATGTGAGGACGCTGCTGCGATGACTGCTGCATCACTTTGACAATTCTGGCGTAACGTGAGTCGATTGGTAATTTGTCGGCGCGAATGGTCAGCGCCGTGTCGCTATTGATGGCGCCCGAGATCACTTGCGCACCTGGCGACTTGGACATGCGATACGGTTCACCGGTGAGAAACGATTCATCCATGACGCTGTGTCCCTTGAGCACCGTACCGTCGACCGGACAGATTTCGTGTGGGTAGATAACGAGCGTATCCCCAATTTCAATTTGTTCGGCTTGCACATCCACAACTTGCCCAGCCACCTCGCGATGGACGCGCGTCGGCATACGGCCAGCCAGAGCTTCCAGCACGGAGGAAGCGCGTCGCACAGCGTACATTTCAAGTGCTTCACCGCCGGAAAGCATCAGTACCACCAGTGCGCCTGCTAAGTATTCGCCCAGCAACACCGAAGTAACGATCGAGATACCCGCCAATAAGTCCGAGCCGAATTGTCTGGCAAAAAGTTTGATGAGCAATTCAAACACTAACGGACCGCCCCCTAGTCCGAGGACTAGGAACAGCGGCCAGTTCTGAAGTTCCGTTTGCCCAAGCTGCCACAGCACGAGATGGGCGAGGATGCCAAGTACCGCTAGTCCGGCGATCAGCAGTTGTCGCTGATTCCACAACGATGCGAGAGGCGACGATTGGCTCATAGTTCCGTTTCATTCAACGACAGCAAAGTAGATAAAAAATGCACGGAGAGCTGTAGACCCCGTGCATTCTAAAATATCGACCCGCGAGCAGTTGGCGGCATTTAGGATCGTTTGGTCAATAAGCGAACGGAAGGGGTTAGCCTGCGGATCTGCTCGTCAGGCAATACCGGCGGTTAGCGCCCGATGCCACTCACTTTGTGAACCGAAAGCGCTAGCTTCTGGACCGCGGATGCGACAAGGGTAGCCACGCACCATCTTGGCGACTGCTCTCCACGCTCTGCTGGATGAACAACATTCCTTCGACACCATCGTGAACGTTGGGATAAACCGTGTCGCGGCGTTCAACTTTCTTGCCAGCCGACTGATCGACAATGGCATCAAAAGCGGCCGCATAGATGTTCGCAAACGCCTCGAAAAAGGCTTCGGGATGGCCGCTGGGGAGCCGACAGGCACCCTTGCCAGCGTCATTCATGTATGGCGAGTTGGGATCGCGAGTGTAAAGCTGATGTGGGTGTCCGTTGCGGCGCACGACCATCACGTTCGGCTCTTCCTGGCGCCACTGAATGGCACCCTTCGTACCGTCGATTTCGATGGACAAATCATTTTCGCGGCCGTGACTGATTTGCGACGCGGTCACGGTCCCTAAGCCACCGTTGGTGTATTTAATGATTGCGGTTCCATAATCGTCGAGTTTGCGACCAGGTTCGAAAGCCTTGAGGTGGCAGGAGATCTTGTCTGGCAGCAAACCGGTCATATAGCGGCCCAAATTGTAAGCATGCGTGGCGATGTCTCCAAAACAGCCCGCCGCGCCACTCTTGCTCGGGTCGGTTCGCCAGGCAGCTTGCTTTTGATCGGAATCTTCCAGCCGCGTCCGCAGCCAGCCTTGAATGTAACAGGCGCGAACTGCTTGAATCTCTCCGAGCTCCCCCCCGAGGATCATTTGGCGAGCCTGACGAACCAGCGGGTATCCGGTGTAGTTGTGCGTCAACGCAAAGATCGCAGCGGACTTGTCGACGGCCTCAGCAAGCTGTTCGGCTTGAGCCAGGTCGAACGTCATCGGCTTGTCACACATGACGTGAAAGCCCGCCTCGACCGCCGCTTTGGCGATTTCGAAGTGTGTGTGATTGGGTGTGGTGATGCTGACGAAGTCGATCCGTTGGTTGGTCGGTAGGGCCTGTTCCTTGGCAAACATTTCTTGATACGAACCGTAGGCACGCTCCGGCGCAATGTCATAATCGGGCGCCGACGCTTTGGCGCGTTCCGCATTGCTCGATAAAGCCCCTGCCGTCACGCAGGCTCGATTGTCCAAGCAGGCAGCAATCGAATGCACGCGTCCAATGAATGAACCTTGGCCTCCACCCACGAGTCCCATCCTGAGTTTGCGATTCAACGGCCCGTTCGTCATGTAAATTCTCCACAGTTTCGATTGAGATTGCGAATTAAAATTGGTCAAGCGTGGCCGATGTTTTAGCACAATATCCCGTGATTTGGCAGCCAGCAGTCAGCCGGCGCTCGCTAGCAGCGCTCGCCGACCGCGGGCCACTGCACTCGTTTTCTTACTTGCCACACCAAATCAGCAGGCCCTGTACCGATGCCTCTTTCTCCTCCCGCAATTCCACGGGCAGAATTTCTACCTGCTTGAAGCCCGCTTGGGATAGACAGGCCGCCACATAAGCTTGGCCGTGCACATACCGTCCCGAGCGCATCAGTCGATACTCGGTAAGCGGATCTTCGGCCGCCTCCAAGGTAAATACTAGATTGGCCGTGGTTCGCAGTGCCGTAGCAAAGACTTTCAGCGGCTCAAGCAATTCACCGAAGTAAATGAGCGTGTCGATCACCGTAATCAGATCAAAAGCTTGTGCTTGCCCCTGCAAGTACGCGACGAGTTCCATTTCGATCAATTCGTCGTAGACGCCACGGAGCCGTGCCTGCCCTAACATACCACCCGAAAGATCGACCCCCGTCAACGTGCGTGCGAAGGGGCGGAGCTGAACGCCCACCAGACCGGTACCACAGCCTGCGTCCAGCACATCTAACGAACGATTGGGCTGGGGAAAATGACGCTCCACTTCCGCACACACTGCTGCGGGCGCGCGATACTTGAGCAAGCTCAACTTTTCGTCAAACGATTCCGCAAAACGATCAAACTCCACACGCACGAATTCGTCGGTAGCCCGCGCTGGACTTTGCTCTGCAGTGTAGGCATTGACCATGTGTCGCGGGATGCCACAGTCGGGCTCGATGTCCAGCCAACGCTTGTACGTTGCCAAGGTTTTGTCGTCGTCCTCAGCGAGACGGTAAATATGCGCCAGTACCCGCAGCGGTTCTGGATTTTGCGGCGCCAGCATGGCCGCTTCCTCGAACACAACCGCGGCAGCGACTAGATTTTCTTCTTTGAGATGCGCATAAGCTAGATTTAATTTCGCGGGGAGGTGTCTTGCATCGAGCGCGATGGCGCGCTGGAACAAGGTGATGGCTTCGGCAATTTGGCCTTGGTCCTTAAGGATGATCCCCAGGTTATTCCAACCGATCGCTTGCGTTGGCTCCAGCTCCACTTGTCGCTTGAAGGCCACCGCGGCGTCCTCCAGGAGCCCCTGTTCGTGGAGCATATTTCCCAGATCATTGTAGGCTGGACTGTAGCTGGGCTCGTGCCGAATCGCAGCCTGCAGATGCTGAATGGCCTGCGATGGATCTCCCTGGCGGAAGCAAATCACTCCCATGAGATGTAGCGCAGGCGACCAGGTCGGGGCTTGGCGCAGAGCAACCCGGCACGCCTGCTCCGCCTCGATAAGCTGGCCAGCCTCGCACGCCTTGACAGCTCGATTGAGGTCCTCGCGCGGGTCCAGATCATCGCGCAGGTCCTTGGTGCGTCGCCGTGCGCGAGCGGTCTTTTTCTTTTTCATGTGAGCGGACCCATCTGATTAGGCGACAATGTATGCGACGTACCGGGCTAAAGAATAGCCGATTGCCACGCGCCAGGAAAGTTTCGCGGAAGTGCGAACGGGCAAAGTGCTGGCTAATCCCGCAAGCAATGCATGTTTGCCATGGAGATACCACTGACGATCGCGCCGATGATGCCTACAAAACCCTGATCAGTTCCACATAAAAACAGGTTTTTTAAATGCGTGGTACCATCCAGTTGCTTTTCCGGCGCACCATAAACCGCCCCATTGTCGTGCGACGTAAAGCGACGAATGGTCTTGGGGGTAAAGACGTCCGTGTCGATCACATGTCGACGAAAATCTGGAATGAAACGCACCGCCGAAGCAACGCTCCGATCGTACCACCACATTTTTTGTTTTGCATATTCCGACTCTGACAGTCCCTGCCAACGATCGAAATCAGCGATCGTGGTCAAGCGAATAATTCCGTCATCGAGATTCCCCTGTTCTTGCGGGTACAAGTAGTTGTTTGGACTGCAGATAACGCCGGTCCGAATGTCGCACAGTTCGGTTTGAGGAGGCCGCCAGTCAAACTTTTCACTGTCGTTAAAGAAGACAATGGTCTCGCCAAAACCGGCCTCTTGAGGTTGCTTGTCGAGCACCGAAATGGATTCGATAAAGGTGAGTTGCCCAGCGCGTTGCGGAGTTACGGCAGTGATGTCGTCACACAGTCGCTGCGTCTCGATAATTCCGGCGCTCGACAGTATGCGTTTGGCGTGGATTTGCTCCCCATTATCCAGTGTGACCCCGACGGCGCGATCACCATCAACATGGATACTGGTCACCCCACTCCGCAACCTAAGTTCGCCACCTAGCGATCGAAATCGTCGCACGAGATGCTTCAGTATCAGGCGCACTCCTTTAAAGGGCCTGGCAAAGCCTTCCAAAAAGATGCTCCGAAACATAATGCAGAATTGCCCAAAGTCCATATCGTCTTCGCGGGCATTGCCATACCACATCAGCGGGCACAGCAGCATTTCGATTAACAACGGTTCGCGAATTGTCTCAGCTAGGAACTTTCTCGCTGAACCCGAAAAATTCTCTTGCGTCAGATCGTCATAGTCGGTCAGTTGTCCGAGCAGCTTCTCAAAATTGTCGCGTTCGCCTGGGAAAGCGCGCGCGACTTCGCTGCGCAGCATATCAATGTCATTATTGAATCTCAGGCGGACTCCCGGGAAAGCCACGGAGCTGCCAATTTGAGGGGACAGTTCAAAATCTTCCCAGCGAAACCTGAGCTGCCGCAGCAGTCGTGCAAGGGGCCCCTTTTTGGTCCCGGGCGGGGTGTAATTAGTAACCGCATGCAAGCCCACATCGTAGTTACGACCACCCAGCCGGTAAAATCCGTTGAGCCCTCCGATGGTGTAATGGCGTTCGAGAATGCAGACCTTCTGGTCGTAATGGGCTAGGCGAATTCCTGCCGCGAGACCTGACATGCCCGCACCGATGATCAGCGTGTCGTACACGAGTTCACCACCTGATCAATTTGGGTACTGGAGAATTCTTGGGTTTCCTGGTCGCTGCCACTAGCAGCCGCTGTAAGCGCTCTAAAGATCGAGGGCTCTAAAGATCCCGCATCTTGGGCTCGAGATACGAAACGGTGCTCGCCATGCTGGCCAAATTGCCGTAGTCCTCTTCCGGAACCTGTACCCGGTGGCGCTTTCGCAGTTCCATGACAATGTCTAGGAAATCCATGCTATCAAGCTCCATTTGTTCGCGAAAGGAGACGTCGTCTTTGAGGTCGCTGAGATCCTCGTCGGGCGCGATATCACTCAAAATATCCAGAATTTCATTGCGAATTTCCGCTGGTGCCATACCCTACACTCTCCCCAATGTACTATCGAACCGCCAAGACGAATCTAACTTTTTGCATTTCATTCTCTAGCTGATTTGTATTCTCACGCTGCTTTGTAATCAATCTGCTGGCGAATCGAGTCATCACAAGATGTACTGGTGTCGCGCCCTTCACAAATCATGATCGGCTGTACCGTATCACCGAATTGCAAGCTACCAGACTGACCGACTGTCGACCGCTGCTACCGCATCGGGCGACTGTTGCGAAAAACTTTAACCCTGCCAACGGACGGCATGAACTCTTCAAAACAGGCCAGCACGCCGTCCATGACTGCTTTACGCAGCCATTACTAAACCACTTTTTCGGTTCCAATTTGGACCTCTTTTGGTTCCAATTCGGACCGCAAAAGTCTACTCACAAACTGACTTGCGGGCTAGTGGCACCCTGCGCCGATCCGCCTGGTTGACGCTAGCCAAATGGCACTTGCTGGGTTTCCAGGTGAACATCAGGTGCCAGCAGTGGGCCTTAGTTTTGAACGCATCTGGAGCCGATCTGGCCCGAAGCTAGCGATTTCGGTTCACCAACAGGGTGGCGTCAGGCAAATATCCGTGGACCTTATTTCTGAATGCCAATCAAGCCTATCCAGCCAGAAGCTAGCGCTGTCGATTCACGGCGGGCGTGCCTGGGAAGCTCGCCGGGGCAGAGTGTCCAGGCCGATTTGCTACTGGCAATCGTCGGCTGCGGGTAGGGTGGCGTTGACGCTGGCCTGGCGAGTCCGCTCGTTTGTCTCGTTGCGAGGCGGCCGCTTTAAGGGTATCTTCTCACCAAAAGAAATCGACTGAGAAAACCAAATATAAGCATGAAGAGAGACCCTTATGAGCACCGCTGTAGCTGGCGTAGAAAAATTAGCGATCGACACGATTCGCACCCTCAGCATGGATGCTGTCCAAGCTGCCAATAGTGGTCACCCCGGTACGCCCATGGCGCTGGCGCCGGTTGCCTTTCAAATTTGGACTGAATCGCTGCGTTACAACCCAGCCAATCCGCTCTGGCCCAATCGCGATCGCTTTGTGCTCAGCTGTGGGCACGCTTCGATGCTGCTGTACTCGATGATTCATTTGTCCGGCATCAAAGCCACCGACCACTCTGGCAAAGTGCTCGATCAGCCGTCCATCACGCTCGACAACATCAAGCATTTCCGGCAACTGCAGAGCCCCTGTGCGGGGCATCCCGAGTTCGGCGAAGCGGCCGGAATTGAGACCACCACCGGACCACTGGGACAGGGTGTGGGCAACAGCGTCGGCATGGCGATCGCCTCAAATTGGTTGGCCGCCACCTACAATCGCCCCGGGTTCGACCTGATCGATTTCGACACGTACGCCATCTGTGGCGACGGTGACTTGATGGAAGGGGTAGCCTACGAAGCTGCCTCGCTGGCCGGTCACCTCAAGTTATCGAATCTATGCTGGATCTACGATGACAATGGCATCACTATCGAAGGACACACCGATTTAGCCTTTAGCGAAAACGTGGCCAAACGTTTCGAAGGGCTGGGCTGGAACACCGTGCGAGTCGCGGACGCCAACGATACCTCCGCCCTGGCCACTGCATTGGCGAATTTTCAGTCTTGTGATGACAAACCAACTTTGATCATCGTTCGCAGCGTTATTGGCTTCGGCTCGCCACACAAGGCGGACACACATGGCGCGCACGGCGCTCCACTGGGCGACGAAGAAATCAAACTGACCAAGCAAGCCTATGGCTGGCCTGAGAACGAAAAATTCCTCGTGCCCAGCGAAGTCCCTCAGTATTTTGCTGACACGCTCGGCAAACGAGGTGCGGAATGCGAAGTCGCTTGGAATGCCCTGTATGCCAAATACAAGTCGCAATTCCCGAAAGAAGCTACGGAGCTCGACGCTCTGTTTGCACGTCGATTGCCCAAGGGCTGGGATAGCGGTTTGAAGCCCTTCGAGGCCAACGAAAAAGGGCTGGCAACGCGTGTGAGCAGCGGTAAGGTGCTCAACATGTTGGCTCCCAATCTCCCGTGGCTGGTCGGTGGCTCCGCCGACTTGGCCCCCAGCACGATGACGCTGCTGGACGGAGCGAGCGATTTCGAAGCAGGCAAATATAACGGTCGCAATATGCATTTTGGCATCCGTGAGCATGGGATGGCGGCGGCGCTCAACGGCATGTCACTCAGCGGTCTACGCGCGTACGGGGCGACCTTTTTTGTCTTCACTGATTACATGCGTCCCTCGATGAGGCTCAGCAGCATCATGCACCAACCGGTGCTGTATGTACTCACGCATGACTCCATCGGCCTCGGTGAAGACGGACCGACGCACCAGCCCGTCGAACACTTGGCTGCTTGCCGCGCTATTCCCGGTTTGTACGTTTTTCGACCTGGGGATGCCAACGAAGTTCTTGAATGCTATCGCACCATCATGCAGTTGGATAACCACCCCGCCGCCCTGGTCCTGTCGCGACAAAATGTGCCTACATTTGATCGCACTCAAGCAGGTCCTTCCGCTGGCACGGCCAAAGGGGGCTATGTGTTATTTGATTGCCAAGGGACTCCGGACGTCATCTTGATCGGCACGGGGACCGAGTTGTATCTGTGTGTTGAGGCCCACAAACAACTGACGGCTGACGGGATCGCTACCCGCGTCGTCAGCCTGCCGTGCCAAGAGTTGTTTGATGACCAATCGCCCGCATATCGAGAGAGCGTGCTGCCTGCCGCCTGCACTGCGCGTGTAGCTTGCGAAGCCGGCATTCGCCAAGGTTGGGACAAATACATCGGAGCGGGCGGTCAGTTTGTAGGCATGAATAGCTTTGGTGCGTCAGGGCCCTTCAATAAGCTCTACGAGCACTTCAAAATCACCACCAGCCACATCGTCGACTGTGCGCAAACGGCCGCCCGCAGCGTCAAGTGATCGTGGCTATTCGATAGTGGCTATTCGATAGTGGTTATTTCGAGTTTGCTGAAGTCGCTCCGGCTTCGATGCGCTGGAGCAGCATAAGATTCTCGGGGGCGTTTTGGGACCGTGTGACGGTTTCACGCGCCC
>JBBQRC010000127.1:0-9657 GCA_038215215.1 Pirellulales bacterium | reverse complement strand
TTGGTCTGCTTGCGGTATTGTCGCTAGTCGCAAGTCTCGCCACCGCCGAGCGTCCCAATCTGATCTTCATTCTCACCGACGATCAGCGGTACGACACGCTTCGTTGTACCGGAAATGGATTCATTCAGACGCCGAACCTGGACCAGCTTGCCGCTGACGGTACTTTGTTTGCCAATGCTTCGGTGACTAGCGCGATCTGCACTCCGAGTCGCGCGTGCTACTTTCTGGGTCAGTACGAACGTAAGCACGGCGTTAACTTCAACTCTGGCACGTCGATGAAACCGGAAGCGTGGGCCAAGAGCTATCCCATGCAACTGAGAGACGCCGGCTACTACACCGGATATATTGGAAAGAACCATGTTCCGATCGGAGCGCGAGGCTATGACTCGAACTTGATCGACCAGAGTTTCGACTTCTGGTACGCCGGACACGGGCACCTGACGTTTTACCCCAAGCAACGTCACGAGATTTTTAAGCACGCCAAAGCTGACACGCAAATCGAGGTCGTTGGGGAAGGGGCTGCATGCTTCCTGAACTCAAAGGACGACTACATCGAAGGTGCGGAAGCATTCTTGGACCGTCGTCCTAACGGCAAACCATTCTGTTTGTCGATCGCGCTGAACCTTCCTCATGGTGCGGGAACTCGCTCGATGAAGCTGCGATCGGAGGACCCAGGGCTATATCGGACGACATATCGAGATCGGATGGATCAGCTTTCGATTCCCAAGACCTACGTCGCCAAAGAGCAAATTGTCAATCCAAAGTTGCCAGCCGATCTTTTGTTCGCGGAGTTCCGGCAAACGAACTACGACTACGTCGATACGCCGGAACAGCTTCGTGAACAACTTCTCCGCGAGGCTCAAACGATTACGGGCATCGACTTGATGGTGGGCCAGATTCGCAAGTCACTCGCCGAGCAAGGATTGGCGGACAACACCGTCATCGTGTTCAGCAGCGATCACGGAATCATGGACGGCGAATTCGGACTCGGGGGCAAGGCGCTCAATTACGAAACGTGTCTCCGCATCCCCATGATCGTGATGGACCAACGGGTTGAGCCATCGAATCGCGGTCGTCGCACGATGGCGTTGGTTGAGTCCGTTGACATTGCGCCGACGCTGCTTGATCTCGCGGGCGTCGAAGTGCCGACAACGATGCAGGGTAAAAGTCTGCGAGGATTGATGGCAGGTATCGAGCAGAAGATTCGCGACAGCAGTTTCGCCGAAAATCTATGGTCGACGTACTTTGGCAATCCACGCATCGAGAGTGTGCGGACAATTGATTGGAAATATATTCGCTACTTCAAGAACGATCGCAGTCTGTTTGCGGACGTAACAAACGAAACACGGTACGACGTCACGCCGATTCAAGTCGAGAGCTACGCGGGTTGGTTAACCAGTTCGATTCGTGGTGAGCAGCCAGTCTATGAAGAGCTTTTTCACCTCGCGTCAGATCCAAGCGAAACCGTGAACCTGGCTATTCGTCCGCTGTACGGCGATAAACTGAAAGAGCTACGAACCGAGTGCCAGCGTTTGGTGACGTTCGCCAAAGGTGATGTGAACGAGCCGCCAGCTACCGTAATCGTCGATGGGATTCAAGAAGGGAAGACTCGCTGACCGAGCCCTTGTGAGAGTAATATTGTCAAACGAATACTTGTAAAACTTTTTAATCTAGGACGACAACATGAATATAAAAATAACTTTGGTGACAGCCGCTTTGGTTGCTTCATCGTTTAGTTCGGGTGCAAGCGCTGAAAATCCTGACGAACTGATAAAGCGTGCGAAGCTGATATTTAGCGACGACTTCAATCGAACCGAAGACGATGACGCCAACGAACAAGTTGGCAACGGCTGGGTCACCAACAGTGAAAGCGCAGCCCATGGCGTGAAGCAAGCCGATCTGAAAGACGGAGTGCTCGTGATCACCCAGGCTGAAGGAGCCAACCACAGCGTCTCGGTGCGTCACGATGCGCCGTTCGACGACGGCGTGATCAAACTGCGTTTTCAGATTTTCGATAAAACGGGTTTGAAGTTCAACTTCAACGACCCGAAGGCGAGCAAAGTGACTTGGGCTGGACACATTGCCCGTGTTGTTCTCACTCCCGAATCCGTCACGATCAGCGACGACAAAACGGGCGTCTTCGACCTGAAGGTCCGCAGCAAGCGACAAAACAAGAATCTGGGCGAGGAGGAGCAAGCCGAGCTGACCAAATTTCTGGCGAAGAAATCTGTGAAGTTGAAAGCACCGATCAAGCCGAAGCAGTGGTACGAAATGACGATCGCGAACATCGGCCCGAAGTTCGAAGTCTATATCGACGATGAATTGGTCGGTTCGTTTTCGTCGGAAGGTCTCGACCATAAAGTCAAGCAAAACATTGCCTTCGGCGTCAGCGGGACAGTTGCCGTCGATGACCTGCGAGTATGGTCGCTGGACCAATAGGTTTGGGACGCCCATCAGTTGGCGAGTCAATACTCGATTTTCGGTTCCGCGGCGGCACGAGTTTCAATTTCTTGATCGATGACGAAGTGGCAGCCAGTCTGCGCTCGCCTGGTTTTGCTCATCCCACCAAGGCAAAGTTCGGCTTCATGGTCAACGGATCAACCATCGACTTTGACAACCTCAGGGTGATGAAACCAAAAGGAAACACAGCTCCATGAAATCTTCACTATTTGCTTTTGCTTGGTTGCTAATCTTCCAAACGTCGCTCCCGGTTGCTGGGCAAATATCGCCGAATCAACACAAAATCATTCCAGCGAACCGGCCTCATAAGTCTAATACGTCGGTCGATTTGAAGATTCAACTCGCTCCAGTGTCGAAGACTTCTGTGTTTGAAAGCGAGCAATGGAGTCACTGGGGCGGCAGCGTGGTCAAAGGCGACGATGGCTTGTACCACATGCTGTATTCCCGCTGGCCGAAGAAACTCGGTTGGGCGTGGGTCACGGATTCCGAAATCGCACATGCGACGGCAGCAAGTCCACTTGGACCTTTCACACACAAAGACGTCGCGCTGCCGCGTCGTGGCAAAGAGCGTTGGGACGGTTGGTGTACTCACAACCCGACTGTTCACAAGTTCGGCGATAAGTACTACCTCTATTACATGGGCAACACAGGCGATGGAGTGATTACCGGTACTCCGAACAAAGAACAGTTGAATTGGACCCATCGCAACAACCAACGGATCGGGGTCGCTGTGGCTGATAGTCCGGCTGGCCCGTGGACGCGAATGGACAAGCCGATGCTCGACATCAGCAACGATGATTCCGCTTGGGACTCACTTGTAACTTCCAATCCCTCGGTGTGCCAAAAGCCTGACGGAAGCTTCTTGATGGTTTACAAAGCGGTCGGGAAGGAATTCCCGATGCCCAATGGTGGTCCAGTAGTTCACTGCGTCGCGACTTCGGACAAGCCCACGGGCCCGTTCGTCAAGTCACCCGATCCTGTGTTCACGTTTGCAGGCGAACGTTTCCCGGCAGAAGACCCTTACATTTGGTTTCAAGACGGAAAATACCGAGCGGTGGTGAAGCGTATCAAGCACGAAGGGGAGAAGAGAATCTTTTCGCTCGTTCAATACGATTCGCTCGACGGCTTCGACTGGCAACCCGCCAAACACCACGAGATCTCCGACCGGACCGTTACCTGGGAAGATGGAACGTCAGAGCAATTCAACCATCTCGAACGTCCGCAGGTCGTCGTCGAAAACGGCGTTCCAATTGCGTTAGCCTGCGCCGCCGACCGTATCGACCAGAATAAAGTTCGCCACTCATTCAATATTCAGATACCGCTGATTGCTGAGTTAACCACAGATGAACACTAATAAACACAGATTATGAGAGAGAATGTAGTCTGCGTTCATTTGTGTTTATCTGTGGTCCACCTACTCCAACTGTTTACAGAGCAATCCATGACCCGCATTACGTATCTATTGTTTGCAATTTGTTTAGGATTTGGTTCGGCATTCGCCGCCGAGCGTCCCAATATTTTGTGGATCACCATCGAAGATTGGTCGCCTGACCTTTCCTGCTATGGCACCAAGGGAATTTACACGCCGCATGTCGATCAGCTTGCTGCGGAAGGCATTCGTTACGAACGAGCGTTCACGACGTCGCCGGTTTGTTCGACTTCGCGCTCGGCGATGATGACGGGCTTTCATCAAAACTATATCGGGGCGCATCAACATCGCACGGAAGACAAAAAACCTCTGCCATTCGGTATTCGTCCAGTTCCGCATCTATTTGCCGATGCCGGGTACTTCACCTGTTTGATGAGTTACAAGACGGACTGTAATTTTCTTCCAGACACAAAGGAAGAACTGTTTATGGGCGGGGATTGGAGTGAGCGCAAGCCGGACCAGCCGTTCTTTGCTCGCATCACATTCGGCGGCACTCACCGACCTTGGAACCGAGATCCCAAACGTCCGATCGACATTGCAGACGTTGAACTGCCACCTTACTACGCCGACACGCCGTTTATTCGCCGCGATTGGGCCAACGGCTTGGAACAGATGCAACTCGTCGATCGCGAGGTTGGTGCTCTGCTGAAACGACTCGACGACGAAGGGCTTTCGCAAAACACCATCGTATTCTTCATCGCAGACCATGGCCGCTGTCATATTCGCGGCAAGCAATTCCTTTACGACGAAGGCACACGAATCCCTATGATCATGCGTTGGCCTGGCAAGGTCAAACCGAAACAAATTAATGATGACCTGGTCATGTCGATTGACATCTGCGCCACAATTTTGGAAGCCGTTGGCATCTCACCACCAGTTCCCCTGCATGGCAAGAGCTTGTTCAGCGATGATGTGAAGCAGCGAAAGTACACTTTTGCCGCTCGCGACAAAATGGACACGACGCATGACGCAATGCGGTCGATCCGATCAAAGGACCACAAGTTGATCCTGAACCTGATGCCGGAGCGCGCGTATTGCCAGTTCAGTTTCTACAAAGAAAGCGCTTATCCAGCGCTGGCCGAGATGAATGTCCTGAAATTGCAAGGCAAACTTACACCCGAACAAGCCGCGTTCATGGCACCCAATAAACCAGAGATCGAGTTATTCGATCTTCGCAGCGACCCGCACGAAGTCCAAAACGTCGCGAGCGATCCGAAGTACGCAAGCGTGAAAGCTGAAATGCTTGCCGAGTTGAACAAGTGGCGAACCGATGTCATCCACGACCAAGGTATTTCCGAAGACTTTCGTACCATCGGTATCTACCCCGAAACGAATCTCCTACCGACCGTCGGCCAGTGGGTCCAGGAGAACGCGGGCAAATATGATATCCAGAAATACGGCAACCCCGGCTGGTATCCGACGCGAACGCTCGAAGAATGGCAGCGAGTGAAAGCGATGTGGGCGCCGTGGCTGTTCCGGGAAGCAGACGCGAAGATGAAGCGACCCGTGATTCCGTTCACGAAGAAGCCTTCCGCAGAATAATGTCAGGATTCTTTGCTAATTCCCGATACTGGTGTGGAATTACTTATTGATGAGCGACCAACAAAACCATCTCGATGTTCAAACATCCGGAATCGGTAGGTCCCACATTGGAGTTTACTTTTCAGAAATGACATGCAAAATGAATCACATAACTGCGCTGCGAATCGGTGTGATCGCGTCTCTGTATTGCGTGTTGTGGCTAACGTTGCAATCGTCCGCTGCTGAACCGGAACGCAAAGCGCTGATGCCAAAGCAACATTCCGCGTTGTTTCGCGCTCATTGCTATGAATGCCATGCTTCCGAAAGCGAAGAAGCTGGCGTCAATCTCGAAACGATTTCTTACGACGTAGCCGCGTCCGTTGAAAACGCAGAACTATGGCGGAAAATCTTGGGTGCGATCAATTCCGGTGAAATGCCTCCGAAGGATTCCAAGTCACTCAGCGCGCCGGACAAAACAGCTTTCCTGGAAGACTTGACGGCGCAAATGGTGATCGCCCGAAAGATTCTGGGAGACACCGGTGGCGTTATTCCGCTTCGGCGACTGAATCGTCGTGAGTATGCCAACACGATCGATGATCTGTTAGGAATCCAGCCGGATGTCACGTCGCTTCCGGACGATCAGGTCGGTGCAGGCTTTGATACGCAAGGAGGGTCTCTGTTCTTTTCAAGTGACCAATTAGAGAACTATCTGGCGACGGCAAACGCATCGCTTCGATTGTGCCTGCTACCACGCGGCGCGCCGCAAGCCGAGACAACACGAGTTGAACCCGAAGACACGTTCAATGTGCAATATCGAGATTACCTGGCCGAAATCAAGGACACTCATGATCGCGGAATCGCTTGGCAAAACCAAACCGAAAAACCACCCTCGGAGTTTGGGATTTTGGATGAGTATTCGGTCAAGAAGAAGATCGGAGCTTACAAAGACTACTCGCCTCAACTGGAATGGTATCTAGCGCGACCGGAGAGTAAAACTGGCGTTATCTCAATCACAACCATCAAATCGGGTGGCGTCACGCGGATCAAACTTCCCAAGCTTGCGGTAAACGCGCCGGGTAAATATACGGTGCGATTTCGCGCCGCTCATTACCCCGAAGCGGACGAACGATTTCACTATGTGGAACTCTCTTCAACGGCGACTGGGGAACGCAGGCATATAGCTTGGCGTAAAGTCACAGCAACTCTCGACGCTCCGGAGGTGATGTCGTTCGAGTACGAGCATCTGCCAGGTGAATCAAGACAGTTGTCGCTCAGTTCCCGTACGCATCAGGACCGTGGTGATAAGAATCTGTGGGCGATCCATCGCCGAGATAATGGGCTTGGCACGATCCCTGGGCTGTGGATTGATTGGGTCGAGGTAACCGGACCTGAACCTTATCAAGCTCCCAGCGAAGCGGCAAAAAGAATTCTGTTGGACCGTCCCGATGGCATGGACGATGATCGATACGCACTCGAGGTAATTCGTCGCTTCGCCATACGAGCATTCCGAAGCAGGCCTCCGCAACCTGACTATTTGAAACAACTTTTCGAGCACTACCAGGCTGATCGCCAGTCTGGAATGTCGCTTACCGAAGCACTCATCAATCCGCTCGCGATTGTGTTGTCATCACCCGAGTTTCTCTACATGGTCGAAAGTGGACGTCCAGACAACACTGGCCGGCTCACCGATTCAGAACTCGCCGTTCGACTCTCCTACCTGCTGTGGAGTAGTCAGCCTGATATGGAATTGATGGACCTCGCGACGGGTAGTCGACTCAGTGATCCAGCCGTCCTTCGCGAACAGGCCGATCGATTGCTGTCCGATCCGAGGCACGACCGTTTCGTGCATGACTTCGTCCACCAGTGGTTGCAAATGGACCGATTGGGCATGTTTCAATTCGACGGAGTACAGTATCCCACTTTCGACAACGCCGTCCGCGAGAACGCCCGCGAAGAAGTATTCCAGACGTTCAAGTTGGTGATGAACGAGTCGTTGCCGATTGGAACGCTCCTGAATTCTGATTTCGTCGTCATCAATGACCTGTTGGCTGGATACTATGGGTTGCCACAGGTCGACGGCAGCGAGTTTCGACGAGTCAAAGTTCCAGCAAATTCGCCGCGTGGTGGATTGCTTGGGACTGCTGCCGTGATGGCGATGGGCTCCGACGGGATACGTACTTCGCCGGTCGAACGTGGGGCGTGGGTACTTCGGCACTTGCTTCATGACCCGCCAGCACCTGCACCACCCAATGTTCCGCAACTCAGTCGATTGGACGGTGAAGTGCTATCCGCTCGTGAACTTCAAAAGGCTCACCAAGAACAACCACAGTGCGCCCAGTGCCATCGCAAGATTGATCCGATTGGGTACGGACTGGAGAACTTTTCTGCTGATGGACTTTGGCGAGAGATCGAATCCATCGGAACCGGAAACAAAAGGAACGGTCGATTCATAAAGACCGTGGACTTTCAAATTGACCCCAGCGGACAACTGCCAAGTGGAGAGAGTTTTAAGGACTACTTCGAGTTGCGGAAGACCGTAGGTAGATATGAGGACGATTTCGCGAGAGGCTTTGCGGAAGCATTGATCGAGTACGGTCTCGGTCGCCCGTATGAATTTGGCGACCAGAGTCTGGTTGAGCAGATCCTTGAGGCCGCTAAGCAGGATGGATACGCGGTTCGCTCGTTTGTCCACGCCTTGATTCAGTCCCAAACATTTCAATCACGATAGGAGTGACAATATGAAGTTAAAAACAAATCGACGCGCGGTATTACGCGGCGCAGGTGCTCTCATCGGATTGCCGCTGCTTGAGTCATTTGGCTTTCAAAGGTTCGCCAGCGCCGTGTCTGTGACAACGCCGCCCAAAAGACTCATCTTCTGCGGAATGGGATTCGGTGTGACTGCGGATCGATGGTATCCAGATCGGAATACGGTCGGCACGCAGTGGGAGTTGCCGGGAATTCTCAAGCCATTGCAGCGGCACCAAAGTGATATTTCGATTATCCAAAACTTGATGCACCGTTATTCAGCGGATGGTCACAGCGGCAGCACGTTTTGGTTAACGGGTGCCAATCGCTATGAAATTCCTGGACAGAGTTTCCACAATTCAGTTTCCGTAGACCAAGTTGCTGCCGAAGTGTTGGGTGAACAGACGCGATTCACCTCGCTGCAACTCTGTGCCAAGGATGTTGGCAGTGATGGCCACGGTCCAGGTTCCTCACTCGCATGGAATCAACATGGCAAACCGGTTGCAGGTTTCGACACGCCCGTGGCGGTGTTCCATCGACTGTTTTCGGATGACAAGACACCGTTGGCCGAGCGTCAGGCCGCCATGCGAAAGCAGCGCAGCGTGTTGGATACGGTTTCAGAAAACGCGAATTCTATTTTTCGTCAGCTCGGCAAGGAAGACAAAGAGAAGCTGACTGAGTACATGGAATCGGTGAGAGACATTGAGATTCGATTATCCAAAGAGGAATCGTGGCTGATTGTCGAAAAGAAGCGGCCCGCAAATCCCGTTCGTGAGCCTGCAGAGTCTTTGGAAGGATTGGAGGAAATTCGCATGATGTACGACCTGATGGTCGCCGCGATGCAGGTCGACGCTTCTCGCGTGTTTACCTACCGAATGCCAGTGACGTCGCTGATCGAGAGCTTAGGTGCGACTATGAGCGCCCATAGCATGAGTCACTACAGCGAAGGCGAACGCCGCACGGTGTCGCAGAACCGAGACACTGCTCACGCGAAATTGCTTGCCGAGTTTATCGACAAACTCAAGGCCTCAAAGGAAGCTGACGGGTCAAGTCTGTTCGACCACGTTGCGTTAACGTTGGGCACGAATCTTAGTAGCGTGCATACGCTGAAAAATTGCCCAACGCTGATCGCAGGCGGCGGCGCCGGCTTCAAGCAAGGCCAGCATATCGTGATGGATGACGAGAAAACACCGCTCTGCAACTTGTGGCTAAGCACGCTCAATGGAATCGGCGTGAATGTCACCTCGCACGGCGATTCAACGGGTCTGATCGACCAACTGGCTTGACATCACTAAATCGATAACCCGCCTGAGGACGTCCGGAAGCAGGCGTCCTCGGCGAAATGCCGCGACAACATTGACGCGACCGAGATCCGTTGCGAGGGAGCGAATTTGCACACTGGAGGTGATCCGTCCGCCGGGGAGACTGGCGATGACACCGACGCCCAATCCCGCTCGCACGCAGGCAATCGTGATCGCGCTGCTGTCGGTTTCAACGGCAAT
>JBBQRC010000126.1:0-9693 GCA_038215215.1 Pirellulales bacterium | reverse complement strand
GAAGAGGAGATCCGCACGAGCCTGTTCGACCGGCAGTAGCTTGCGTGGGGCGTCGAGGAAGTGCTGCTCCTTAGCGGTCGAATCGCTTTTAAACCTTCCGGTCCGGGCTGCATTTTTAAGAACATCGATCCGCAAGGTGTAGCTCGATGACCTTAATGGGTGTTAAGGTGGAATTTCGCCACAATCTGGACTAACAAGACCCTTGCTAATCGGCTATAGTTAGCAGACTTGGTGGTGTGCTACTCACCCAACTACGGTTGGAGAGTCTTACTAGCTCGCTCCGAGTAAACGGAAAGTTTATTTCGGTGTTCATCGCGGAATGGTCGATGAGTGTTGCATCGATCCCAACGCCATTCAATGGGCAATTTGTGCAGGGTTGCATAGATGTCACCAGACGCCAGTCATTTCCAGTTTTCTCAAGAAGTTTGGCAAGCGGTCAACTTCCAGGTGCGCCATACGCTGAGCCGTAAAGAATTCTGTCCCGACCAGTCGCGGGTTGAATCGGTGCGGTGCGTTCACTTGGACGAAGAAACCGAATGCCAATACGGTCGCCAAGTTTGGTTCTTCGAAGCTGCTGCTTTGGATCCAGTGGGTCGCAAGCATCGCGTCTGCGGCGCCCTGGAGTTTTCCGTGCAGTACGGATTGTTGGAACCCGCCCGAGCCGCTCTCATGGAAGATCCCCTACATCGGCAGCGATTTTTGCAGTCGATTGTGCGGCCAACTAATGCCGAAATTTGGGCCAATCCGTCCACCAAACTTTGGGTGCGATTGACGTTGGCATCCGTCATTATTCTGTCATCGATTTGGCTACTCACTCTCGCCGCCAGCCAGATGAAGACCTAACTGCGTCCGTCCTCAGAGCCACCCTTGTTCAATTCTAGAGCCACCCTTGTTCAATTCTAGAGTAGCGAAACTCGTCAAGAGCTTCGGTGCTCCGAAACAGTTGAAAGTCTTGACGACGTTCGCAGGAATTTTCTCATCAAGTCGGACAACTGGCTAATCGACGGGCAAGCTGCTAATTCTCAACAACCACTGGCAAGCCAGCGCCACACAAAGTAAGAGGATTCCAATATCTGATCCGCACAGATCACTATTCATCAGCGCCGCTTGGTTGCACCGCAAGAAAAACGTCCGAAGACGCTGCCATCGCAGCCTAATGCGTCAGGCTTGTTCCATCACATCCGCTTCGCGCGACTTAGCCAATTCAGTGGCTTCCGCCTCGTACTTCTTGGTCAGTTCCTGAATTTGTTCTTTCATCGAGTCGCGGTCATCCTCGCCAATCAATTTGTCTTTTTCAGCGGTGTCGAGATCCTTGTTGGCATCGCGGCGGATACTGCGAATCGAGATCTTGGCTTCTTCAGCCAGTTCCTTAATGCGACTGACCATTTTCTTGCGCACCTCGGTGCTCAAGGGTGGGATGTTGATGCGAATCAGTTTGCCATCGTTTTGTGGATTCAGTCCCAAGTCACTGGCCACAATCGCCTTCTCAATATCCTTGATCGTGGCGGCGTCGTAGGGACGAATAACCAATTGGTTAGGCTCTGGAGCGCCAATCGAGGCAAGTTGCTTGAGCGGACTTTGCGAACCATAAACTTCCACGCGGACGGAGTCGACCAAGCCCGGTGTGGCTCGACCGGTACGAATGCCAGTGAGTGCGTGCTTCAGCACACTGGTCGCTTTTTCCATACGTTCTTCGGCGTTCATTAGTACTTCGTCAACGCTCATTGCTTACACCTGATTTAAGGGAGGTTTTAATGTTAGCCACGCTCGTAAAAACGTAGCCCGAATAGTATGACAAAGACAGGAATAGTATGACAATGAATCGTGTGGCTACAAGTTGCCTGTATAATCCGGCCCGTAGCTGCCACTTGGGGTGGGCTGACGAAAATGTGATAGATCCGCAGAGCAGATCACCCGGGAAAGTCACTCCCCTCACCCCAGAGTACTAGGAAGAGGGAGCCAAAAAAATCCTGGCACTCACTGTTTTCACCCACTTACGCACATTCGCTAGCATCCGACATTTTCGTCAGGCCGCCCGCGGGAGCGTGCTCCGCTGCTCGGTTGCAAGGCTCCGCCGCCCGGTTGCAATCTAGGCAGTCGTGGCGTTCAGTTTAGGGCCGATGCGAGTTCCCACACGCTGTCCAGAGACCGCTTTGACAATGTTGCCATCCTTCTTGAAATTAAACACGATGACAGGCATGCCGTGCTCGCGACATTGCGAAATAGCGGTTCCGTCCATGACTCGCAAATTCTGGCTAAGCACCATTTCGTAGTCCAGTTCGCGATACAAGATCGCATGCGGATTCTTTTCGGGATCATCGGAGTAAACACCGTCCACTCGAGTCGCCTTCAGGACGATATCGGCTCCCAGTTCCAATGCGCGCTGCGTGGCGGCGGTATCGGTGGTGACAAAGGGGCTGCCTGTGCCAGCAGCCAGTACTACGATACGCCCCTTCTCCATATGTCGGATAGCACGTCGGCGAATGAACGGTTCACAGACCCCGTCCATGCGAATCGCCGACATCACCCGGGTCGTGCAGCCTACGCTCTCCAGCCCCTCTTGCAACGCGAGTGCATTAATCACCGTCGCAAGCATTCCCATGTAGTGGGCAGTGGCCTCTTCAATTTTCGCCGAACTAGAAGTCTTGAACTGGGCGCCGCGCAAGATATTCCCACCGCCCACTACCAAGGCAATCTGGCAACCCAAGGCATGCGCCTGCTTGATCTGGCCGGCGATTGCAATCACTTCCTCCATGCTGATACCACGCTCGCCCGTATGCGCTAGGCTTTCCCCCGACAACTTGAGAATGACCCGGTGGTAACGCGGCTTGGCAGAACTTTCTTCAGACATAGGCAAAGTTGCTTTCAATTTCCGGATGGCAGTGTCAGGACGCTCAATTTTGTTTGCATCTTTAGTAGTGGAACCAGGGTTAACCACACACTACGCCTTGCGGACCCGCCCCAGACCCATGCCAGGACGAGCAATCACCATCGCTAGCTGGGCCCCATTCACAGGGCGAAATTCACGGGTGCGGTCTTGACCGGGACACAGTGAACGAAGCCCAGTGAACGAAGCCCAGTGAACGAAGCCCAGTGAACAAGACTGCTGGGGTTAGCGTACCGCTACACGCTTGTAGCTCACAATCTCTGCCGCGGGACTAAATTCCTTGACGGCGGCTTCCACCGTCTTGGTATCGTCCAAGGCAAAGAACTGATTAAGCAAACAGCGCTCTTGATCCAGCAACGTGTTATCCGCAATGAAGCGATCGAGTTTTCCTGGCAAGATGCGGTCCCAGATCTTCTCGGGCTTTCCTTCGGCTTTGAGTTCTTCTTTGATCGTGTTTTCGACAGCGGTGAGCACGTCCTTAGTTAGCTGTAAACGGCTGGCATACTCCGGGACGTTCTTCAATGGCTTGCCCAGTCGAGCGAGGTCTTCATTTTCGATTTGAATGCGACTACGCAGCGACTCGGTTTCTTTGACCACCATGTCGGCGTCAAATTCCGAATAATGAAGAATCGAAGGATTCATCGCGGCGATGTGCATCGCCACACTGCGGAAGAATTGGCCCGCATCCTGCTTGCCGCCATCTTTGTAAACCAGCAGCACACCGATCTTACTGCCTGAGTGGATGTACGAGGTGATATTCTCGCCCGATAGTTTGTGAAACGAGGAAACCACGATCTTCTCGCCCGTTTTGCCAGTTTGGTCAACCAGCTTTTCGCCCACAGTCATTCCCTCGAAAGGGAGTGCCAGCAGTTGCTCGGTCGAATCTACCTTACTGTCCAAAGCCAACCGTGCCAGTTTATTCGCCAAATCAATGAAGCCATCGTTCTTGGCCACGAAGTCGGTCTCGCAACTGAGTGCCAAGATAATGCCAGTTTTGCCCGTATCGTCCAGCAGCGCCACCACCACCCCTTCGCTGGTGTCGCGATCGGCGCGCTTTTCGGCGACCTTTTGACCCTTCTTGCGGAGGTAATCAAGCGCGCCCTCGTAATCACCGTTTGATTCTTGAAGGGCTTTCTTGCAGTCCATCAAACCGGCACCCGTGGACTTACGCAGTTCCGCTACGTCACTTGCTGAAATACTCATCTTTTCCCTCTACCATTTTCAAACGGAGGCTCGCAGCCAGCGAGCGAATTCTTGTGATGTGAAGCCTATGAGACCGGGGGACGATTCATGGGTGCTTAGCGCTTGGAGGCCGTATTTCAACCGCTCCCATGCAGGGCCATGGCATTCATAGCACTGCAGCATGTGGATATTCCGCACGCGTCGCCGGAATTCTCAGAACCCGTGCAAGCATCAAGCTTAAACGCCCGCCTCAACCTTTTGCTTTTCCTCAGCCGACATCGTAGGCGCCGCAGCTTCGGCCTTCTTTTGCAGCTCAGGGTTCTGCGCCTTACCGGCAAGAACAGCGTCTGCCAATTGGCCCATGATTAGCTCAATGGAGCGTATACCGTCGTCGTTACCAGGGATCGGCAAATCTACCGTGCTGGGATCGGAGTCGGTGTCGATCAAGGCGACTGTGGTAATCCCTAATCGCTTGGCTTCCCGAATCGCGTTCTTCTCTTTACTCGGATCGACGATGACCAAGCACTCAGGGGTGCGATTTAGCGTCCGCAGGCCGTTCAGGTTGCGGTAAATCTTGCGGTATTCGCGATTGAGGGCTGATTGCATCTTCTTCGAATACGTGTTGATCTCGTCGGTGTTCATGATCTGCTCAAGTTCCTCCAAACGCCCCAATCGGCTGCGGATCGTGCGGAAGTTTGTGAGCGCGCCACCTAACCAACGCTCCGAAACAAACGGCATGCCGCAACGCAGCGCCTGCTCCTGAATGGTTTCGGAAGCCTGGCGCTTGGTGCCAACAAACAGTACCAAGCTACCCCCCGCGGCCACCTGGTTCAGATACTTTTTGGCCCGCAAAAGTCCGCGCAGTGTTTCGCGGATATCGAGAATGTGAATGGAGTTCTTTTTGCCGTAGATATAAGGGGCCATCTTGGGGTTCCAGCGACTCACGCGGTGCCCAAAATGCACTCCTGCCTCGATCAATTTCTTTACAAATTCGCCTTCCATCAAGCATTCCTTCTAGTCTGTAAGCTATGCAGAACCTCCCCGGAATGGGGTGAAGTGCACAGGTCCGAGCCTAACCTCGCAACCTTCAGCCTTGTCTCAGACTTATAAAACGTTTCAACTGGACCGCAGTCCTAGGGACCGAGGTTGTCGCGACGCCGACACTGGCGGCGCGAGCAGAACCCCAAAGGATAAGCGTTATTGGCCTAAGTCGTCAACGCGTCTTTGGGGTTTCCATGCTTGTCGGCAGACTCCCTAGCCCGCCTGCCCGCGGCTCATTGACTGGCAATTCTCGGCGGGAATGGACCAACTGCGGTTAATCTCGCCACACCTAGCCAGCATCGCTAGAATGAGGTCGTCCAAGGCTCACACTCGTCTTCGTTTGCGTAATTCCATAGCGTCTGACGCACGCGGTTTTTTCATCCCTGTTAAGAGGACTACATGGCCAATCTTCAAGCTGCTGCTGGTTGGCCAGAAGATTTTTGCGGTATCGTCCGTCTCTTTCCTCTGCCCAATCTAGTGCTCTTCCCCAATGTGGTCCAACCGCTGCATATTTTCGAGTCCCGCTACTGCGGCATGCTACTCGATGCGTTGAAATTGGATCGCTTGATTGCAATGGCGCTGCTGCAACCCGGTTGGGAACAACAGTATCAAAACCAGCCGCCGATTGCATCGGCTGTGTGTGTTGGCAAAATTGTCTCGCACACGCCCACCGAAGATGGCCGCCACAACATCCTTTTGGTCGGCCTCAAACGGGCTCGCATCATCGCGGAAATCGAGCCGATGCGGGATTTTCGTCAAGCCAAAGTGGAGCTTCAGCCAGATATCTACCCACCCGAAAATGCCTGCGGCCGCCAAGCCATGACGGAAGCGCTGCAAGGCATCTTTACGCAACTCGTCCCTGAGGGCTTGGCAGCCCAGGACAGTTTTCAACAATTGGTCGGCCAGCAGTTCCCGTTAGGAATCCTGACCGACACCATCGCATACGCACTCAACTTACCGTTCGCGGTCAAACAACAATTGTTGGCAGAGCCCAATGTCGATGTTCGCTGCCGAATCTTGCTTCGCTGCCTAAGGCAAAAGATCGAGCAGGCCGAGGAGCCGCCCACCACGCCAGCGGATGATCCGTTTCCTCCCCCATTTTCGGATAACTGAGCGTAGGGGAAAGAGTGTGATCGAGCGCGCAGCAGGTACTACTAGAGCAACATACCAGCCACGCACGCGGTCATGAGGCACGCCAACGTCCCACCCAGCATAGCGCGAAATCCGAGTCGCGCGATTTCATCCCGGCGACCAGGCGCGAGACTACCGATCCCGCCGACCTGTATGCCAATGGCGCCGAAATTCGAAAAGCCACATAGCGCATAGGTCATAATGTCCCGAGCGCGATCACTCAGTGGCTGCTCGCGAGTTAACATCTCCCCAAGTTGCTCGTAGGCCAGGAATTCGTTGGCCACCATTTTGATTCCCAAGAGCTGACCACAATCGCGCGCTTCGGACCACGGAATGCCAATCAACCAAGCAAATGGTGCAAACGCGTAACTCAACAATAGTGTAAGGCTGAGCGTTGGCGCACCGGCAGCATCGCGAAAACCAACCAACGCGGCGAGGTGCCCTAAGGCATAATCCGCCAAAGCGATTAAGGCCAGGAAGGCAATCAACATGGCGGCAATGTTCAGCGCCAGTTTCATCCCGTCGCTGGCCCCCTGAGCCGCCGCCCCAATGAGATTCACATTCTCCGAAGGAGCGTCCAGATGAAGGGAGCTCTCAACCACCGCTCCCTCAACTTCCGGTTGCATCAACTTGGCGACGACCAACGCAGCGGGACCGGAGATGACACTTGCCGTGATCAAATGGCCCGCCTCCACACCCATGCTGGCGTAACCGGCAATGAGGCTGCCCGTGACAGTTGCGAACCCGCCCACCATCAGCGCATTCAATTCACTGGTGGTGAGTTTTTCGAGATAAGGTTTAACGACCAACGGCGCTTCGGTGTGGCCCACAAATATATTGGCCGCTGCCGCCAAAGTTTCAGGGCCGCTGGTACCCAGCGTGCGTTGCATCACGAAAGCAACCGCGCGCACCAGCAACTGCATTACGCCCAGATGGTACAGCACCGCCATCAGACTGCTAAAAACAATCACTGTCGGCAGTACACCAAACGCAAAGGACTTCACTAAGAATAAACGGTCCCCGGCAACCTCCGCCGCGGCGTCAGGGAACAACCCAAAGACGAAGCCGCTACCCTGGCCAACAAAATGCTGAAATCCAGCCACCGCATGATTAGCCTGCTCGAAGAGCATTTTGCCTTGCGGCGTCCACAGAATAGCCACGGCCAACGCAAATTGAAGCAACAAGCCGCCAAGCACTACGCGCAACGGAAATCGCTTGCGATTAGTACTCAGCACCCAAGCCAAGCCAATGAGCACCGCGAGCCCTAGCAAGGAATTGAGACGCGGCAGTAACGATTCCCACATGTCATCTGGACCTAGTTGTCATTAGTGGCGGTGTTATCAAATAACCATCGTAGCTGGAAAGCGACAGGTTGAATGTGCCGACCGAAGTTGGCATCAGCCGACTTGCAGATTGGACTCCACATGTCGCAACGCGTCGCGGGCGCTCAAGCCCCGCGCGTCCCCTAAACTGGCATTGGCACGCAGCCATTCCTCAACCGTTTTTTCGGCTGAGATCACCGTACTGTGACGTCGCTTGCCAAAGTAGTCGCCGATTTCCTTATAGGCGGCCGGTGTGTACTTGCGCGCCAGAAACATCGCCAACATTCGCGGTTGGGCTACCGTGCGGGCTTTGCTCGTCGATTGAAGACTAGTGGGCTCCAGCCCAAACACTTCGCACACCACCCGCTCAATATCCCCTAGCCGTACCACCGGTTGAGTGGCTTGCACAAGATCGTACACCGAGTTCCAGCATTGTTCCCAGCTAAGTTGTTTGCCAGTCAGCATGGCCATCGCCACCAAGCGTTTGACGATGCCATGAATTACCCGGCCGTCTCCGACTGTACGCGACGCAATCTGCTGGACAATGTCGCTGCCCAGTTCAATGCCTGAATCGGCTAATTCACGATGCAACAGCGTCGCGCGAGTCTTTTCATCCACCGGCATCAACGGACTCACCAGACCACCGCGCAGTCGACCCACAATCTCCTGCCCCAGCAAATGCAGATCATTGAGGGGACGGTCTGCGCTGAAGATGACCTGCTTACCGATCCGCAACAGATTGTCGAGCGTGTTTTTCAGTTCGCCAATGGTGGCTTTCTTGCCAATCAAGAAATGCACATCATCGACTAATAATGCATCCACGTCACGATACTTGCGGCGGAACATGGGCAAACCGCCACCCTTAATCGCTTCGGTGAAATCATTAGTGAATTGCTCGCAGGTCATGTGCGCGACGCGACGCAAGCGACAATGCGTACGCAACTGCTGTGCAATAGCCGCCATCAGGTGCGTCTTGCCAACCCCACACGGTCCGTGAAACAAGACCGGTGTCATCCTTCCCGGCTGAGCGACCACCATGTTGGCTGTCGTCCAAGCCAACTGGTTGCAATCGCCCGCGACAAATCGCTCCCAACCTTCGCGCGGACCAGCAGCGGCAGTGGTGGATGGCAACAATTTCGCTGCCGAATGGGCCGATGATACCGTTGGCAGCGTCAGTATCTGCGGTGGATCGCTCTCGGCTTCGTTCGCCCGCGGAGCACTGTTGTCTCGCGGAGAACTGTTGTCTCGCGGATTAGTCGGACGATTGAGTGCCAAAGTCATCCGCTGCATTTTCTCCGTCTTAACAGTTGCCAACTCAGTCACATCGGCCGAACCTAGGCTGTCTGCCTGACCGTCCGCCCCCACGTGCTCGGCCGGAGTCACAACGACAGGCGTGACAACCAGGTGCAAAGCCGCCTGGGGTCCCGCCACGAACTGTAACGCCGCGGCAACATCTTTACCGACCATGCGGCGTGCCAGTTGACATGCAAAATCGCTTTCAAAGCTAACCGTGAGTGTGCCGCTGGACCAATGCCATTGGGTCTCGGGAGCTATCCATAGTTCGTAGCGTTCCGCGCTGATCCGAGAGACCAGAACTGTTCGCACTTGAGCCGCGACATCCTCTTCGCTCTGGTTCACATCGTGTGCCATGCTCTACGCGCACTCCTATCCGACAACGCCACGCGCATCATGCGTGACTTGGTTCCTGTTGGACAACATGGCAAACCCTGCCATGCCCTCGCCCCGAAGACCGCCAGCACCGGAGGCTATCCCGTGCGACAACTCCAGTAGTTGCGAGCAACCCGTGATGGGCGAGGCCGATTGTAGAATTGCTAGCATCGGTGTCAAACAACTCTTGGAAAGTTTGTTCAAGGAGTGTGAAATGCGCTCGACTTTGGACGGATTTGATCCAATGAGGTTGCTAATTCTGGATCGGATAACCCAGTGGCTAATCTTGCCGTGCACCGAAGATTATCGTGGAAAACATGTTCACTAACAAGCTCTTGCGCCTGAAATCCGGCGTAGGTCCATAGCGCAACCCATTGGCTGCAAATGCCTTCAGGCTTCACATTCGTTTCATCGACATCGCGCCACCGCCAACTAGCAAGTTGTCCGACGCAAAGCCGCTGT
>JBBQRC010000125.1:0-9705 GCA_038215215.1 Pirellulales bacterium | reverse complement strand
ACTTTGCCGCCACGTACCAACGTGATAGGTCGTCCGGTCTCGGTGTGAAATTCCTTCTTCGGGTCAATTCCGAGGCTGTGGTAGAACGAGGCTGCAGCGTCATCGGGAGTAATCGCTGTGTGCGCTGGTCCTGCCGCCGTCTCATCGCTTTCTCCAATCACCTGACCGCCACGCATGCCACCGCCTGCCAAGAGCATGAACATGCAGCGCGGGTAGTGGTCGCGACCACCTTCAGCAGCACGGTCGTTAATCTTCGGAGTCCGACCAAACTCACCGGTCGCCAGCACGGACGTCGAGTCAAGCAGGCCCTTCTGGGCCAAACCGGTATAAAGACTCGAAAGGCCCGCATCGAGTTGTGGCAACAACTTAGTGCTGAGTTTCGTAAAGTTCTCCGTGTGCGTGTCCCAACCGCCGAGCGACAGGGAGACGAAGCGAACCCCTGCTTCGATGAGACGCACGGCGAGCAAGCAACTTTGGGAAAACTGATCGACTGAGAACTGCTTGGCAAACGCAGGATCTTCACGGCTCGTATCAAAGGCCTGCCGAGCGCGTGGGCTCTTGATCATGTCAAAAGCCTTCTCGTTGAAGGAATCAAGACCGCGCAGCAACTGCTCATCCTGCTCCATCTTGTCGAAGGCGTGGTCCAAGTCAGCCAGCAATCCCTGACGACGTTGAATCGATTCAACGGTGACTCCATTGCCAAGCGCAATGCCACGTACGGAAAAAGGCTGGCCAGCCACTGGTGAGGCGCCGGTATTCATCGGCGCATATTGGATACCCAGAAAACCTGCCCGCTGGTTGCCGCGAGGAATCGCCACGAAGGGTGGTAAGTCCGCATCGGTCGGCAGCTCTTTGCTGATAACCGCACCGTAGCCAGGATACTCTAGTGAGGCCAAAGGGCGACTGCCGGTGTTCACATATTCACTGCCCAATCGGTGGGCAGCCAACGTATGACTGACACCGCGAAGGATGGCGAATTTGTCGGCACAGCCCGCTAACTTGGGCAGGTGCTCTGAAATCTGAATGCCTGAAACGTTGGTAGAAATCGGCTTGAAAGTACCGCGAATGGTGTCTGGGGCATTCGGCTTGGGATCGAAAGTGTCGATGTGCGATGGACCACCGCTCAAATCAATGAATATCGCTGCTTTGCCCTGCGTGGCGGCAACTTCACCCGCTTCCGCCATGCGAAGGTAGCTGGCCAGCGTGAAGCCCGTCGCAGACAACGATCCGATACGAATGAAATCACGTCGTGAATGTCCATCACAAGTTCTATGTAGTCTCACTATATTTTCTCCTTGGAAACCGTGGCGTTGGTTAAAGTGTTGCGTAGTTTGTTAGCAGCAAAGTGCGTTGCGTGTTTGTTTAGTGGTTAATGATGAATTCTTTGGTATTCACCAGCCCCCACAGGAGGTTTTCAACTGCGACGGTAGGCATAGCTTCGGAACGCAGGTAGTTCAGCGCGGTACTGAGCTCAGACGCAGTGGGTTTCCGCGATAGCGAACGTAGGTAGGCTTGCTCGGCGATCCACAGCGCTTGTTCGTCGGTCATCCGCGGCGAAACATCCACAGCAGCCACGTTTGCTGGCGCATCCTGTGCACTGGAAGAATCAGCACCGAGGCCGAGTTTTGCCTGCTGCCGGACAATTTGCTCCCGCCGTTGCCGCATCGTCGAAGCCAGTTTCTCGTCGCCGTTGGTTACCGCCTGCTTGACTCGGGCGTCCACTTTAGCAAGCTGCTGCTCCAGTTGACTGGCAAGCTGGATGCCTCGTTTGCCAGGGTTTTCGGATATGGCCGACCGACGTTGGCCGTTGGTTGGCCAGCCATATTTGGTCGCCACTTCTGCCACCCAACTTGTTTTCGAATCGCTGAGCCATTCCAGCACAGCTTTATCGTTGACTAAGAAAACAGTTTGCAGCAAACTCGGTTCGCTGGAACGATCGCAATCGCAATTGCTTTCACGCGTGCTCCGACCGAAGACGCTTAAGGCGTAGGACATATCGTCGCGGGGAGCTTGACTGCTGGAGCCACCTCGCGTGATGGCACGCGGGATGTCCAGTTCCTGCGCCTTGGCGGCAATATCATCGTTTGCTAAAGCCACATAGACCGCATCGTGAGTCGCTTCGGCTGAGATTCGTCGCAGCAGACTGTGACTAAAGTTGCGTTTGTCGTATTGGTTTGTTTCATTGGTGGCCCAACCTCGTTGGTACGTGTCGGAGTTCAGGATTTCTCGGTGTAACCACTTGAAATCGTAACCGTGCTCACGAAAACTGTTAGCCAGATAATTGAGCAACGGCTCGTTACTCGGCGCATTCGCCAGATTGAGGTCATCGGCGGGATTGACAATCCCAGCACCAAAATAAGCAGCCCATACACGATTGACGATCGCTTTGGAAAAATAAGGATTGTCAGGTGACCGCAACCAATCCATCAACTTGCGACGCACGTCCGCTTCATCGAGCGCGATCCAGTCACCACCAAGCAATTTGGCTTTGGAAACGACAGGCTGAGCCTTACCTTTAGACTTGTCCTTCTTGTCGCCCTTCGCAACCGGTCGATCGTTAACGACCAACTCCGGGAACGGAAAGACTTTGCCAGACTTGTCTGCCAGCATCATTTCGCCGATCGCCTTCCGCAATTGGTTCCCTTTGAGGCTCTTGTCGATGTCAAGTTTATCGACCATCTGGCTGAATTCTTTTTTGGCGTCACTCGCCATGCTATTCTGGTTCGCTTGAACGCCACCAAATAGTCTCTCAAAATTATCAAAATCGGACTTGGCCCACTGATCAAACGGATGTTTGTGACACTGGGCACACTGAATGCGAACGCCTAGGAAGGAATACGCAAAGCCGATAACGCGGTCTTCGGTGGTCTTAAAGTTGTTGCGTGCCCAATAATAGACATTGCCTGGTCGGTCAGCGAACTTCTCGCCGCTCCGATCCTGGCAAACCTCGGTCATGGATTCGCAATATTCGCGATACGATTCGCCAGGCATTCGACTGGTCGCCGTGACCATACCTTCAACGATCTCATCGTACGGAACATCCTTGTCGAGCCGATCGTAGATCCACTGATACCATTGTTTGCTGGGATCCACGCCATTGGGCATGAAGTTTCTAAGTTGGTCGTCGTTATTGCCCGTGATATCACAGAGGAATGTGGTCCACTGCGCGACATACGTAGGACGATTGAGCAACTCTTCAATCTTCGTCGTACGTTTAGTGGGGTTTGTGTCTGCCATGAACGTAGTCACTTCCGCCGCTGTCGGCAAAGTTCCGGTCACATCCAGAGACGCACGGCGCAGGAATTCCTCGTCGCTGCAACGGTCGGCAGGCACAATTCCAAGCTTGCGGAGCTTTGCCACGACCAGTTGATCGATGGTGGTGGAGGTTGGCACTGGCGGATAGTTGTTATCGAACTGGTCTGACATAGGTCGTAAAACCGGCACGGGAACTACTGCGTTGTCATAAGAGACAACCACGTGTGTGTCGCCGCGTTCGCCGCAGGTCACTTTGCCAACCTCGTCGATCGAGGCAATGGCCGCATCGTTTGTTTGAAAGCGGCACAGGCAGGTGACGTCCTCTGCAGTTCCGTCTTCCCAATGTGCAATCGCTCGCAGGTCTTGTGTCTCGCCCGCATTGGTGAACCGCAGTTCAGTTGGCGTGACCTCGAGCCGTTCGATTTTCTGAATGTTTTTTGCATTGAAAGGTGCTTGAGCTTCGATCCAACGTCGCAACACCCAATACTCCCAACCGCCCTGCTCGAATCGCTTCCCCCCTTCGTGCATGTCTGCATCAACCGGTTTGGAAATGATCAAGCTATCCGTCGACTTCAGGACATCGACGCGCCCGGCATCAGCGTTCATCAACGCGTCGTAATCTGCCTGAAAGTCGTACCCAAATAAGGACAGTTGAAAACCACCTTGACCTTGGAATGAACCGTGACAAGCCCGGCCGTTGCAACCGAGTCGCCCGAGCAATGGGGTGACGTGGCGTTGGAAATCCGGCACTTCTTTGCCTGCAGGGGTCTGTCCGTCCGCAGCCGCGAAACGTGCGTAGAGCGGAGCCATAACCGCGGCTGATTTTTCGTCAGCCCGCGCAACTTGCATCAAAGCAATCATGGCGAACCACAAACCCGCACAACTGTAGACCAAAGCAAGGGACCTTGCGTGGCGAATCAACATTCACGGTACTCCTATGAAAATACGGGGCCCTAGCGACCGTCAGGGCGTTATGTGGTGCGATGTGGTGGATTAACAAGGTTAATTGAGTTGTCAGTTCTTATGCACTGGTGTTTGGCAGCTCTCGCTGTCATCACGACCTCAAGTCTGGCGTTTTCATTTTTAAGCACCTTTGCAGAAGTTTCTTCGTTTAACCGCGTGCCCATCGGGCCGCGATTGTGCCGATAGGCGCGGGGCGATGCCCACGCGGTTAAACAACGTAATGCCAAATAACTTATGCCGAGATGCTTACTTTGGAGTTTTCGTTGGCTTGGTGCGGGGCGATTGCTTGGCCACGCGATTTTCCCAAACCTTCAGGGCCTTGGTAATAGTGGCATCGCGATCCGCGGTGCGTTCTTGCAATTGCGATTGGAGTTGTTCCGCCCGCTGTATCGCGCGACGTTGCTCAAGGTCGATGCGGGCGGCATCCAGGTCAACTTCTTGCCCTACTAAGTCGGCGAGCCGGACTCGCAACTTGTCTTTCGACTGATTCTCGGCAACCGCAATTTCAGCCACTAACATCCGCAGTTGTGATCGCAATTGCCACAGCTTCAGCTCAATTTGATAAAGCTCAACGTCGCGTTTTTCCAAGTTACTCAACCGCAACTTGGATTTCGATAACTCCCGCAATGCTTGTTCATATTGAGTGGGCTGCTTGCGTTTCATGAAATCAAGCAACTTTAGCAACTTCGGCTGGTGCTGCTCTACAAACTTCCTCAACAACTCTTCATCTTCCTCAGTCAGTTCGGATTTTTCCGCAGAATCTACCTCCCGCGACTTGGGATTGGCGTCGCCAGCGGCCTGAGCCAAAAGTGTCGCCCGATCCGCCGGCTGGTCAGCCATCACCGTCACCGCGTTAAACGCTGCGCAAAATAAGGCCAGGAGCACCGTGACAGCGAATGTAGCAGCAAAACTGCTCAACCCCCCACCGGAGGTTCTGTTGGAGTTCATCATCCCTGCTTCCCCTCACCATTTTCCGAATAGAACTGGGTCGCAGCTTCTACCAGCCAATCTGTTGGCTCCACCGACTCGGGCTCCGTCTGAGTGCCACGACGTGAGTTTACAAATGCTTCTGTGGAAACCTCTTCTTCGAGGCTGATCAAGTTAGCATTCTCCGTCGCCAACCAATACTCGGCAATCTCGGCCAGTTGAAGATCACTGGCAGCAAGCTCAAAAGTGACACTTGGGGTATCCACAGACTTTGAGGAACCATCGCGCCAGTTCGCCAGAGCCACCAGCAAGGTGGCGACGGTGGCCAGCAGAGCCCAGACGGTCATCACTTGACGAGATTCCCTTCGACGGTGCGGGGACACCACCAGCGCTTGCGGCAGTCCCGCGGCGATCGCCGAAAGCTCAATGAGTTCCAGTTGAGCCACAGATGCAGCTACCTGTTCTGCCAGCGACACATCGTTCAGCATCCGCTGCTCGAATGCATCGCGGTCCAATGTCGGGTCGCCGAGCAGATAGCGGTCAATCTCCCACTGCCGGTCGCACCGAGCTGAACTTTGTTCGTAGCCTGAGCTATTCTTTTTCATGCTTCATCAGCCAGTGTTTTGCGAAGTTTTTCGACCGCCAAGCGCATCCGCGAGAGCACGGTCCCAAGTGGAATTTGTAATTCGTCTGCGATCTCTGCAAATCCCTGCTGTAGTACTAATCTTCGTTGAACAATTTCCCGCTGCTCGTCGGGCAAGGTCCGAATAGCACCTTGCAAGGCTTCCATTTTCTCGGTTTGCTCAACCGCCTCACTAGCGGTATTGACGTAGGCCGTCGGCTCCTCACGAATCCGCTGTACCAACTTCACCGCCCGCTGTTGGCTGCGCCGCAAATTCAGCGATTGGAATTGAACCGTTTTTGTTAACCAACCGCGCAGGTGCTGCCCATCGAGACCCGAAATTTTCTGCGATAGCAACTTGAAGGTTTCCTGTACTGCATCCGCAGCCAACTCCCAATCGCGCAAGATCGCCCAGGCCAACCTTGTTAACTGCGGCGAGCACTCGGCATGTAAATCCGCAATTAACCGAGTCTGCGGATCGTCGCCACAGCCATCCTGGCAATCAGGGGGATTCACGCAAAATACCTGCTCTTTCTACATCACCGTGGAGATATGTCCGGCAGTCGACCATTTATTCACGGCTCGCTGAGAATTTTCGTCGATAAATCCCGCGCCAAACTATTATGGGCAGTGGGATGCCCGTTGATGAACCATTTCCCGCCCTTATGGCTTGCATTTTCACTAGCCCCTTGCAGCAAAATATGCGGAAAGCGTTGCTGACACGCCGCCTCGGCAGGCCCAGGCGGCGTCCCGCAGTTGAGACCTTAAATCTCGCGCAGAAAACGCTGCAGTTTCAAGCATGCGGGCGTCTGCAGCGACGACATGGATCATCTGGGCGAAGCCCACGAGTAACTCTATAATCCGCTAGCTAAACAACTTGAATTCGCCATCGATCAAGCACTCTACACCTAAATCGTAGTGCTTGCAGCGATTGAACCATGTCGACGACCCCGCGAACTCGACAGCTCGAAATACACACCAGGAGCAACAGCATGGCGACAACCGAAAGCGATTACTATTGGATTGGCTTTGATCTTGGAGGCACAAAAATGATGTGCACTCTGTTCGACCAAACCATGAAACCCATTGCCAGTCGTCGCAAACGAACCCGCGGCGAATTGGGTGTTCAAAATGGTTTGGAGCGAATCGAATCGATCATACATAAGCTTCTGGAGGAGGCCGGGGTACAAAAATCCAAACTGCGAGGGATTGGTATTGGTTGCCCTGGACCGGTCGAGTGGGACAAGGGAATCGTTCGAGTTGCCGTAAATCTTGGTTGGAAAAATGTGCCCGTTGGCAAGTACTTGCAGGACAAGTTTAACTGTACCGTAGCGGTGCTTAATGACGTTGACGCTGGTGTTTACGGCGAATATGTGGCGGGTGCCGGACGAGGTGCGCGGACCGTGGTTGGGATTTTCCCAGGCACCGGGATCGGTGGCGGCTGTGTCTACGACGGCCAAATTCTACGCGGCAGAATCCTCAGCTGCATGGAAATTGGACACATCAAGATTTGCGGTTCGCCCCGCATGGGTGCCAGTGGCATGCAGGGGACGCTGGAAACCGAGGCCAGTCGCTTGGCCATCGCCGGAGAAATAGCCAAGTTGGCTTATCGTGGAGAAGCCCCGCATTTGCAAAAAGCGGTTGGCACCGATTTGACCGACATTCGCAGTCGCGCGATTGCCGAATCGATCGAGAAAGGCGACGCAGCAGTCTTGAAGGTTGTAGAAGAAGCCTGCGAAATGATCGGCTTTGCCATCGCCAATTTGGTCCTGCTGATTTGCCCCGACTGCGTGGTGCTAGGAGGCGGACTGGTCGAAGCCATGCCCGACCTGATGCTGCGAGAAATCACCAAAGTCGCCCGCAAGAGTGTCTTTGAGTGCTACCAAGACGAGTTTGAAATTCGCTGCGCAAAGCTCGGCGATGACGCCGGAGTAGTCGGTTGTGCCGCCTGGGTTGCCAAACGCGTCGAGGATCAGTCGAAAGTGAATAGCGTCACAACTTAGGATCGGTCGGGAACGCAGCAACAAAACGTTCCAAAATCTATATTGCGCCAAAATCTCTTCAATCGAATCGCCCATGCGCACCAGCTACGACATCGGGATTATCGGATCCGGATTTTCAGGCAGTCTCTTGGCTTGGATTCTGAGTAAGCACGGGTTTTCAACTGTGCTCATCGATCGCGCGCAGCACCCCAGATTTGCGATTGGCGAGTCTTCCACACCGCTGGCCGATTTTCTACTCGAACACATTGCGGATCGCTTTGGATTGCCCGAAGTGCGAGCCCTCAGCCGCTGGGGATCATGGCAACGTGAATTGCCACAACTGCGTGCAGGTAAGAAACGAGGTTTTAGTTACTACTCGCACGTACGTGGTGAACCCTTTCGGGAATCGCCCTCACACGAAAACAGCTTCCTCGTGGCAGCCAGCGGTAGCGACGAACTGAGCGACACACATTGGCTGCGGAGCGATGTCGACCAGTGGTTTTGCCAACAAGCCGCCGCCGCTGGTGCGGTCCTATGCGAGTCTTTTGCGGTGACTTCAGTCAAACGCGTTGACGGCGGTTGGGAAGTCAGCGGCGATTTTGACGAGAGTTCCGTCGCGCTGCAAGTGGCACAATTGATCGATGCCAGCGGTAGCGGCAATGCCATCGGACAAGCGCTTGGACTTGAACAGTTTGCGGATCGACTGCAAACACAAACGGGATCGATGTACGGACATTTCAGCCACGTCGGCTCCATGTCAAAGTGGCTGGCGGCACACGACTTGCCAACGACCGATGACCCGTTCAACGGGGATGACGCAGCTCAACACCACTGGATTGGCGAGGGTTGGATTTGGATGCTACGCTTCGCTGATGGTACGACTTCAGTTGGCTTGGTTCAACCGACGGCCAAGTGGACCGACGAGCTGGTCAATGCCAACGATCGCTCAGCCGCCTGGCGTCAATTTCTGCAAGGCTATCCGACCATCCACGAACTGATGCAAGACGCCAAACTCGTCGCACCACATGACGCCCGCGGAATTCCTCGATTGGCTTGGATGCCACGAATTAGTCGCTTGTGGAGCTCCGCTGCTGGTGATAACTGGCTAATGATCCCTACGACCGCTGGCGTGATCGATCCCTTGCACAGCACCGGCATCGCGCACGCATTGAGTGGTGTTCTCAGGGCGGCCGAAATCTTGACTGGCGATCAATCGGCCGTAAGACGTCGCGAAGCGTTGGCGCAATATTCGATCGATGTGCTTGGCGAAGTCCGCTGGATCGATCAACTTGTCAGCGCCTGCTATCTCGCCTCGCAGCATAGCTTTGAAGCCTTCGTGGCCGCCAGTAGCCTGTATTTCATCAGCGCGGTCCATTGCGAACGCCAATTGGCTGCCAGTGGTGAAATGCGCGACGGCTTCTTACTGGCCCGAGCCGCTGCATGGCAACACATCGTCCATGAAACATTGCTGAAATTGGAGGATTTACACGATCCCAACGCAGCCCATGCGCTCACACGCTGGTTACGCGGACAGATCCAACCGTGGAACGACTTTGGGCTACTGGAACCACTTTCGCATCGCCGTATTAGTCGCTCCATCGCTCCGGCTCACTGATGCAAGGACCAAACAAGTTATCGCACTTGTTCCCTCGCCCCCGCCCTGCGCAGCAGGAATAGCGGGGGAGAGGGCAGGGTGAGGGGAAATCAAAACGATAACTTATTTCGGGACGACGACTTAAAACAGGCGCTCAAAATCTTTCTCGTGTACCCAGCCGACTTCACCTTGCCTGGCTTTGACTTGTGCCCAATCCCCTCGTGCTACCAAGACTTGCAGGCGCTCTCCCTGGGCAGACTCAAGCTTGGCGACCTCAGGAAACTCTTCGCCATCCCCAGCCCGTAGGACCAACTGGTTGGTCACACTGATGCCCGTGTCGACTCCCACCAATTTGGCACTAT
>JBBQRC010000124.1:0-9727 GCA_038215215.1 Pirellulales bacterium | reverse complement strand
AGTTAGCAAATGTTGGTGATGAGCGCTTGGTTTTTGCTGGGTGATGGTTTGTTAGGTGCAATAGTTGGTTAGTAATTGTAGGGGTATCATTGACGGGACGCTGCAGTGCGGCAGCAAAAGCGCCGTCGCAATGATCGCGATGTGGCCAGAGACGGTAGCAGCCCGCATGGACAGGGCTGTGCCAAGGGGCCAGCTCCGGCAGGACGACGGGAGTCCAAGTTGGGTAGAGGCCGCGGAACCATTCGATCATCTGCTCGTTTTCGGCATACGCAAACGTGCAGGTTGAATAAACCAAACGACCGCCAGGTTGCACCAACTCGGCAGCCGAACGCAAGATGCGTTGCTGGCGAGCGGCACTGTGTTCGATTTGCCGCTGGGTAAAAGCCGCCAACGATTGTTTCCCACGGGCAATCATCGACTGTCCCGTGCATGGTGCGTCGATGAGTAGGCGATCAAAGGCACCGAAGCAGAGATCACACAACGATTCGAGCTCCAAATTGGTGAGCATGTAGTTCGCGGAGCCGACACGGGCCAGCGCGAACGCCAAGATTTCCAGTCGCGAACGAATGACTTCGTTGGCTACGAGCATGCCTGTGCCATTGAGTTGTTCCAGTAGGCCAGTGGCTTTGCCGCCCGGGGCCGCACAGGCATCGCAGACCGACTGGCCCGGCTGCACTTCCGCTAAGCGCAGCGCCAGCATTGAACCAGCGTCTTGGATGTAATAATCCCCCGCCGCATAGTTCAAAAAGGCACCAGGGCGGACGCCGCTGTCGGTGAGTCTGCGGCCCTGATGAAGCCAGGGGACTGGCTCGGTGGCAAACGGCAGATCGGCAGGTGTTATCCCCGGCCGCAAACGAATGGAACGCGGACTGTGACGTTGCAGTTCGGCCGTTAGCGTGGCGAGCTCCGATGGAGCTACACCTCCGGGACCATCCAGCAGCGGGCCAAGCACTTGTTGCCAATTGATGTCGAGCACGACCAACCTATCCTCCAAGCGAACTGTCATCAGAGTGGCACTAGGACCTATAACCAGCTAGTTCGGTGGCACGCTGCACTCGTTGAATGGCGAGCATGAAGGCGGCAGTGCGCAAGCTGACCTTGTGTTGAATGGAACTCTGCCAAACGCTCTCAAAAGCTTCGCTCATGGTACGATCCAGTTCTTGGCGAACGCGATCGAGACTCCAGCGATAATGCTGGCGGTTCTGCACCCACTCGAAGTAGCTAACCGTTACACCGCCTGAGTTGGCGAGAATGTCGGGCAGCACGCACACATCTTTAGCATACAGAATGGCATCGGCGCTGGGTAAAGTGGGGCTATTGGCCGCTTCAATGATGATTTTTGCTTTGATCTTATCCACGTTTCCTTCATGAATGACGCTACCAAGAGCGGCGGGGATGAGCAGATCAACATCCAACGTAAGCAGATCATCGGCGGGTATTATCTCGGCCGAGGCATAACCGGCCAGCGATCCGTTGTTGCGCAACGTGTGCCGCAATACGTCCGCTATATCAAGTCCTTTCGGCTGGTAGTAGCACCCCGTCAGATCGCTGATGGCGACGATCGGAAATTTGGACTCATACAAGAATTTTGCGGCGTGGGAACCAACGTTGCCAAAACCTTGTATCGCCGTTCGGCAGTTCTCCGGTTTGCGTCCAAGTCGAGCGATTAGTTTCACAGCTTGGATACCGACACCACGTCCAGTTGCTTCCTCGCGCCCTTTCGCACCATACTCCTCAACAGGTTTTCCGGTAATGACTGCAGGGTTGAACCCGTGGTACTTCTCCCACTGATTGCGGATCCATGACATGACTTCGTATGTCGTGCCCATGTCTGGGGCGGGGATGTCGGTGTCCGGACCAATGATATCGTGAATGCCATCGACAAAGGCGCGAGTGAGTCGTTCGAGTTCACGGCGTGATAGTTGCCTTGGGTCCACGCAAATGCCCCCTTTCGCACCGCCGTAGGGTAGGTTGACGACGGCTGTTTTCCAGGTCATCAAACTGGCCAGTGCGCGGACTTCGTCTAAGTCGACATCGGGATGATAACGTAGACCACCTTTCATCGGACCTCGGGCGTTGTCGTGTTGGACTCGGTAGCCGATAAACGTCTCGATGGTACCGCTGTCCATTTCGCAAATCACTTGTACCGTGACTTCGCGTTTGGGGGTGAGCAGCATTTTGCGGAGCCAATCGGGGAGCGCGAGTTGGTCGGCGGCGATCGAGAAATATTGGTCGGTGGCTTCGCTGGCTTTCACGGAAATTCTCTTTCTTTGGGACACTGGCGATAGGCGGTGCGAGAACTGGCGATTATTTATTTTGGCACTGTACCTCTGTGCTCGTTATGTTAGCCGCAAACAGTGTTTTCGCTAATCAGACTATGGGGTGGACTTCACTCTTCAACGCGAAGCCACATAACTGGATTTGGAGCTTCACTAGCCGGCAAGAAAATTGTTCGAGAGGTCTTCAATTGGGCTACAAACCAAGTTCCATTGGTTAAAGTGTATAAAGCTGGTCATGAGGTTGTGCGGACCGCAGCTTGATTTCTAGAGGAAACATAGCTTTTATGAGTCTTTCGAGCGTCGAACTATGGCAAAGAATTTCTGCTGCGGGATTGGCTGCGCCGATGATTTGCCGAACTTGGGCAGCCGAGGCTTTGCAGGGGCAACCACCGGGCGCGGCGGCGGACGCTGAAGTAATTTTAGCCCAATTGGTGCGGCTCGGGCGACTGACCGACTATCAAGCGGATCTCATCGCAGGACGTCGGCAAGGGGACTTCAAACGCGGCGCGTGGACTTTGCTCCGCCCTGTGTCCGTTCCACTGTGGGGCGAGTGGTTCGAGGCTGTCAAATCACCCAACGCGCCCACCGACTGGGTGCGGTGGCTGGACAGCGAATCTCTGGCCCGCTGTCGAACCTCAGCGCCCTCATTGCCGCGAGGCTTGCGCGTAGCCCAAGTTCAAGGAAAATACTTGCAGGCGGTGATGATTCCCGAATTGATTGACAAACAGCTGCAATTGCAAGTCGCGCCGCTCAAAGGAATTCCGTTATCCCTGGCGAGCAAGGCACCAGCGCATTTGGCAGAGAAAGCCACGTTGATTGTGCTTCAAGTTGCGCAGGCGCTGCAGCCGTTACATGCTGCGGGGATTGCCCATGGCCGTGTGCTGCCAGACCGAATTTATTGGGATAAGGCGACTAACGAAGTTACCCTGGCGCGTGATCCTCTGTGCGCTGCGACTGCAACATTGGATGCAACGGCAGCGGGAGTCGTCGAACAGGACCTCGGTGGCCTGGCTGCCACACAATTCATGGCCCCCGAATTTTTGACACCGGGCCAACTGCCCACGCTCTACACCGACATCTACCGCTTGGGATGCACCTGGTGGTGGCTGGTGACTGGCCGACCACTGGTGGCTGGCTCCACGATGGAAAAGCAACTCGCGCGGCAGGCCGAGGCACCACTCACGATGCCGAAAGACTGTCCACTTGCCGCCCCCTTCGTACGTGTGCTCCAGCACTGTCTCGCCAAAAATATTCCGGCGCGATTTGCCTCTGCCGACGCGTTGGTGCGCGCGCTAGAAGCCGCTGGAACTGTTGTTGCCAAAGGGCTAATACCTCGCGAATCGAGGGCAACCGAAGCTGTCACATTACCTGCCGCAGAGGTTCCCGCAGACGTTCCCGTCGTCGCGGAACTGGTGGTTGAAGTAGCGACCTATGCGGTGCAGCCCGCGGCAGCCAGCGCGACAGCGCTGACCGTTTCGGAGAGCATCGAAAAACGGGCGGAGCCAGTCGCGTTGGCACCGGTGGCGGTCAAAGCCAGCTCAGTGGCTGCAGAAGCATCGACGCAGCCGATGACGCCCCGGCCCAGTGCGCCCCAGCCCAGTGCGACCCAGCCCAGTGCGACCCAACCCAGTGCGACCCAACCCAGTGCGACCCAACCCAGCCGGACAAAGCGTCAGACGCAACGGAAAGCTGCGAGCGCTGTGACGAAACGCAAAGTTGCCAAACGACCAAAAGGGAACAAGTGGTTGTTGCCAGTCGTTGGTGGCTTCGGCTTCATTAGTCTGCTGCTATTCACTTTGTTGTTGAGTGGTGGGCTGAATTTTTCGGGCAGCCCAGATCCAGGTGTCGCACCGGTTGGTAACTTCGTGCCGTCAGTCACGGATGTCGCGCCGGAGATGCGGCAGCGTGATCCGCGATTGGAGCTGTATCGAATCGTTAGTTCCGGTAAGGATACGCTGTGGGCTCCACCTGCCGCACCTCAGCCACTGGCGCTCAATTTGTTGCCGCCGGGTGGGCAGATGTTCTTGTCCTTCCATCCTCAAACGCTACTGACTACAGCGACAACCAAAACACTCTTATCGGCGCTTGGTCAAGACGTGACTCCCTGGCTGTCCAACGTCGTCCTTCGCGTTGGCCAACCGCTGGAGTTGATCAGCCAGTGTACGGTGGCGTTTTACGCGGAGGCAGAGCAGCCCGTGACATGCTTGCGAATCCGTCTTGAGCAGCCACAACTGCTGTCAGCTTTAAAGACCGCTTGGGGAATTACAGGCGAGGAAAAAGTGGGCGAACAAACGCTATTGACGAACGCCTCGGGGGAAAGTTTTTACGTTGCCTCGCAGCCGCTGACGGACATTCAAAGCGTCAGCGAGTTTTCACTCGGGCCAACGTCACTGATGCGGGAGGTTGCAGAGGTCGAAGGGGCGATTGGGCCGCTGGTCACGCAAATGGAAAAATTGTGGCAAGCTTCGGACAGCGCCGCAGATATAAGTCTTCTGTTGGCACCATCGTACCTGTTTAGTGAAGGCAAATCGCTGCTGAATCAAGCTCCCAAACGTTTTGCCGCTCAAGTTAAGGGGTTGCTTGGGAATGATATGCGCGCCGCCTTGGTGCAAACGCGGCTGGAGCCGCAATGGTATATCGAGACGCAATTCGTTGGATTGCAAGATCGCGATACCGGTCGCATCAGCGAAGACCTGCGTCAGAGAATATTGGGTTCATCGACTGTAGCAGAGGAGTGGCTGGTGTCTGAATCCGCTCATCCCTACTGGCGACCACTGGCACTCCGCTTTCCGCAGATGCTGCGGACCCTCGGCGAGCAAGCGCGATTTGGCGTCGAGGGGGGGGTGGCTATTGCGAACGCTTATTTGCCGAGTGAGGCTGCGACCAATATTCTTTTGGCCAGTTGGATCGCGTGGCAGGATGGCGCAACGCTCGCCAGCGATGCGGCGGCTGTGGCGAGTCCCACCGCGATGACGGAAGCCGCCAAGCCACTGACGCTGGACGAGTACCTGGGAAGGTCGATCAAGTTGAGTTTTGATCAAGAGCCGATCGAAGTTGCTTTGAAACTGGTGGGAGACGAAGCCAACGCCAACTTGCCGGCGGGAACTCCACCGTGGCGATTCGAGTTGGATGGTGGGGCCTTTGAAAAGGCAGGGATTACCCGCAACCAGCAACTGCGTGACTTTAAACACGTCGACAAACCGGTGCGAGAGGCCTTAACCGCGATCGCCAAGCGCGGTAACCCCGTCACCACAGTCACCGATACGCGCGACAAAGACCAACGCCTGATTTGGGTGGTTCGCGATGATCCACAGCAACCGGGGCAGAAACTGGTCTCGTTGACAACGCGCGAGGCCGCAGCCGCCGACTCGATTGTGTTGCCTGTGGAATTTGCACCCACCAATTGAACGTGATCCAGCCAACCGAGCGGACCAGAAACCGAGCGGACCAGAAACCGAGCAATGTTGAATCATGCCTGCTAACTTGACGCAGCAATATCTCAAAGCGGAAGCCGCGTATCGCGCAGCGCAAACACCGTCAGAGGAACTCGATTGCCTGCAGTTAATGCTGCGAGAGATTCCCAAACACAAGGGGACCGATCGACTGCAAGCGGATTTGAAATCCAAGATCGCCAAATTGAAAGTTGATTTGACGAAGCTTACTGGACAAGCAGCTACGTCGAAATCAGCGAACAAAATTCCGCGGCAGGGAGCGGGTCGAGTACTGCTGATTGGCGCACCCAACGTGGGCAAGAGTCAGTTGCTGGCCGCACTCACTCGAGCACAGCCTGAGATAGCTCCCTATCCATTTACGACGCAAGCGCCGCTGCCGGGAATGATGCTGTTCGAGGATTGTCCCTTCCAGTTGATCGATCTCCCGCCAGTCACCGCAGACTTCATGGATCCCGCTACGATTGGACTGGTGCGGGGAGCAGATTTGGTATTTTTGGTGGTTGATCTCGCCAGCGACAGTTTGCTCGAAGACACGCAAGCTGTTCTGGAGCGTTTTTCAGGGACGAAAACACGCCTTGGGAGACAGACGAGGCTCGACGAAGAGGATGTTGGGGTATCGTACACCGGGACGCTGGTAGTGCTCAACAAGAGCGATGATGTGGGTGCAACCGAGCGGCTCGCGCTGCTGGATGAGTTCGTCGACTTGCCATTTGATCGTCTGCACACGAGTGCCACGCGCGGTACTGGTCTGGCCGAGTTGCGTCAGGCGGTTTTCGGGCGTTTAAAGATTGTCCGTGTCTACACAAAGCACCCCAAGCAAAAGGAAGCTGAGCGGACGAAACCGTTTGCCATTCGTCAGGGACAGACGCTGGTGGATGTCGCGGAGCAGGTGCATCGTGACATAGCGACGGGGCTAAAGACAGCGAGGGTGTGGGGTGTTGCGGTCCACGACGGGACGACTGTAAAACCCGACTACGAACCACTGGACGGCGACGTTGTCGAATTGCATGCGGGCTTGTAGCGAGTTTCAATGCTATCAATGCACGCAATTTCCGGCCTCGCGCACCCATTATTTTTGACCCGAATTGTGCTCGATCCGAATCGCCACCAACGACTGGAATGCGTAGAATAGGCGGCGTTGTCGGTCGTGTATTTTCCGCTCGCGTGGCTTCCCGCCGTGTAGCTGAAAAAATCTTCCACTGCACAACTCAACCCATTTTCGTTCGCCAAAAGGAGTGCGTAATGACTCAACTGAGTCTTAAGTCTGCTTGGTTTTTGACCGTAGCTTTGTGGGCTTGCTTCACGGCCCAGCGGCCCTTGCTGGCCCAAGTTACCGCCAAGCCTGCTGGCGCGCAGGCACTTGCCCCTTCGGTCTCGGAGTTAATCTCGCTGCTGCAAGAGATCGATCCTTACCGCGCGACCGAAGAGGCCAAAGGGACGGTGCGGGTCGGTGGCTCGACCAGTATGGACGCCTTAGCCCATATTTGGGCCAATGGCTTTAATGAGTTCCATAAGGCCTCCAAAGTTGAAATTAGCGCGGCAGAGTCGGAAGAAGCCTTCAAAATGTTGCTGGCTAAACCCAGCTCGATTGCCATGCTTTCACGTCCTATCCGCGACGAGGAGTTGGCTTCGCTTAAACAGCAAGGTCTCAAGGATCCGGTGGCGTTTGTAGTGGCCAAAGAGGCATTGGCAGTCTTCGTCCACAAGACGAATCCTGTGCAGCAAATTACTGGCGAACAACTGCGAACTGTGTTTACGACTACGGACGCTGATACCCCCTTGAATTGGAGCGTGATGGGGGCCACCGGTGATTGGGCCAGTAAGCCAATGCATGTAATTTCACGTACCGAAAACAGTGGGACTCAAGTTTACCTAAGGGACTACGTCTTTGGTGGCTCGCAAATGCGCACCGGTGTGTCTGCGCACAGCTCGAATTCGGAAGTGCTGCAAGCGATGAATGCTGATCCGCTGGCGATTGCCATTTGCGGGCTAAAAAGTGTGGGTTCGTCGGTGCGCCCCCTCGGACTGGCAGCAGGAAACACGACGATCCCAAGTGACGATCATGCGGTGCTTAGTGGTCGATATCCCTTAACGCGGGGTATGTCAGTGGTGGTCGACATGGGGCAAACCGACTTGGATGCCAAGGCGGCGCAGGAATTCGTACGATTTGCACTTTGCCAATCCGGTCAGGCGGCAGCGATCAGTGCCGGTTATTTCCCCGTCGATTTGCCGCTGCTACGTGCCAGCTTGAGCAAGCTTCAGAAGGATCAACTGCGGTAGAGGTCAGAGGCAATAGCGAGTTTCCCAGTTAACCAGCTCCGCCAGTAATTTTTCATCGGGCGGAATGGACGCCGTCCGCTGTCGCGAGCGAAAATCCGTTTCCAATGAATCGAGCTCGTCAATGATGTCGGTCGTTGCACCTTCGTTCATGCGGTCGATAAACAGCATGCCGTCCAAATGATCCGTTTCATGCTGCATAATGCGGGCTTCAAAACCGCTGAAATCTTCGTCCAATTCTTTACCGGTAAGATCGAAGGCGTTGATGCGAATGGTTTTGGCTCGCACAACATTCCCGTGCACATTCGGTAGGCTCAGGCAACCTTCTTCCGCTTCATCGTTACTACGCGGACGGGAAATGACGGGATTCAGCAATACACGTTCTAGTCCTTCGCCGAGATTTCCCGTCGAATTCATTACGAACAGACGAATCGGTAGATTCACTTGGGTGGCAGCCAACCCGACTCCACGGTGTTCGTACATCAAATCGAACATCCTCGCGACAACTTTGCGCAACAGCATGTCAACGCGTTTGATCGGTTTCGCGTTGTAACGCAAAGTCGGGTGCGGGAATGTGACAACCTTCAGTTCGGTAGGATCAAAAGCTTCGAAATTCATACTGTGGATTGGTTGGCGTAATCGGATCGGGCTGGGACTGGTAAAATGCACCGCTGAGCAGTTGGCTAGGTTAACCCGTAATCGCCAGATTCGGTATGGTGCATGCTAGGATGCTGCGGCAGATTCCCTGAAAAAGACAGGCAAATCCTGAAAAGTAGGGCTCGTTCCTTGGACTCTTGCATGGCCTTCCGCAGCGAGGCTGCGACTGGCTTGGATTTGTCTTATGCGGACTGTGTTGACCAGGAGGGGCAAGCTTCGGATATTTCGTTGAAATCGGAAGCAATTCCCTGACCAACCAGCTTTGCGTAGTCCATATATGTGGGGCGCAGGATTTGTTCTCGTTTTATGGCTTTAGCTTCTCGACGGCTGCACAACGTGTTGACGCCGAGTGGTCAGATGCCACGCACTTGTTGAGATCGCTGAGGCAGAATCAGGCGAATCCAAGTTTGGCGGACGCTGCGCGCGACTTATCAGCTCTCGTCATTACGAAGGATTTCCGCCATGTCTTCTGATCGTCCGAACACCGAACGCAAAGCTTTAGCCGTTAATCTCGATCCGCGTCGTTACGGCACATTTGCTGAAATTGGTGCTGGCCAAGAGGTGGTGCGTTGGTTCTTCCGCGTTGGCGGAGCAGCGGGGACGATTGCCAAGAGTATGTCCGCTTACGACATGTCGGTCAGCGATGCCATCTACGGACACTGCGAGCGTTACGTTTGCCGCAAGCGGCTTGAAGACATGCTCGATTACGAACACAAGCTCAATCTGGAGAGGCTCCGCGAAAGCCGGGGAGATACAACGGCATTTTTTGCCTTTGCGGACACAGTCTCAGCGCGTAACTTTCACGGTACCAATGACTGTCACGGCTGGATGGGAATTCGCTTCCAAGCGCATCCGCGGGATCAAGACAGTCAGATCATCCTGCACGTGCGCATGTTGGATACGGAAAACGCGTTGCAACAGGAGGCATTGGGAATTGTCGGAGTCAACTTGCTGTATGGCGCCTTCTTTCTTAACCACGAACCCGATCGCTTGATTGAATCCCTGTTAGACAATCTCAGCACCCGACGCATCGAAATCGACATGATCGAATTCTCCGGCATT
>JBBQRC010000123.1:0-9731 GCA_038215215.1 Pirellulales bacterium | reverse complement strand
TAATCAAGCGAGTGTTCGCAACGCGTCTGCCGATCACAGCAAAAATCAATCGTGTAGACGGATCACAGGGCGACTCATTTCACGTCATTTCACTTGAATTGGAGGGACGTAATTTGCTACAGGAATCGGTAGATGATGTTCTGGTTGTCGAGATGAAAACGAGGACAATCCAGATCCCTATTCAGTTGAATGGGATTTAAGAGTGCCTTTATGGGAATGTGCCAATGGAACCTAGGCTGGTAACGTTAACTGCTCTTGCAGCGGTCATGTCAATCGCATGTGTAGCGCATGGTGAAGATATTCCGTCTGCAAAATTGCCTGAGCTGTTGCGTCAAATTGCGGACGCGAATGAGCGGAATATATCACGAATTGACCGCTGGCATGCAAAGTATGAATTTGAGGATACTTTTGAACAGAGGATTATTACGGCACCCCCCCGGGGATTGAATTCTGGCGTGTCTGCAGTGGCTGGGACGCCAGCACCCACCTCAGATGCCACGATTACTCGTTACGGGCACGTCGAGTTCTACTTTGATGCAGACGCCAATCGTTTTCTCTTGAGCTATGACGAGGACGCATCTAGAGTAAAGGCCGTCCTAAAGAATGGCGGCGAAATGTATGCCGCTGCATACACTCCATTTAAGATGCAAGTACTACGCAGTGGTCGCGAGCAAATAAAGATGATTTCCAGTGTCGAATTTGGTCCGCTTCCAAATTTCCACAACGATCCGAACCATCTCAGCGGAGCTAGCGGGCGGTTAGCCACGCGCAACACGATCGGCGTTGGCGAATTGCACAATGTATCCGACGAAGTGATCGATCCGAAGGAATTGTTCCAATGCCAAGTTGGGAATACCATCGCGTGGACGTTTCGATCGGTAGCGGACGCAATTGAAGGACGTATCGGTGCGGACCAACAAAGACGCGCAATTAGATTATCAAGTGCTCGGAAAGAACGAGAAATGATCACAGTTACGATTTGCTATTGCTCATCACCTGTGACGTCGCCGCAAGATATACTTACTTCGATAGATGAATTCACCTTTGCGACGGACCGACTCGATGTGCCAATCAAATTTGTCTCGGTCGATCCAAATCAGGACCTCGTCACTGAAAAACGAGAATGGGAATGGCAAAAAGATTCTACGAGTGAAGCGTTCATCCCGCAGGCGTACCGCATCACACTCCGTGCGCGCAACACCGGACAGCTCGTGGTGGATCGCCTACTGACTCTTCAGTCGTTTGATGTAAACAGAGAACTCATCGCGGCGTTGTACGACGAAACAATTCCGCTGCAACGTGGAGATCGAGTTCGTGACGCGGTTAACAATGACCTATTGCTTTATGACGGCAAGAAACTGATATCAGTAAATGAGGGCATCGCACCAAGAAATAGTTACTATTTACTCGCTGCTTTTTTTGCAATTGTCGCCAGCGTTTTTGCCGTTTGGTCCAGGAATAAACGCAATCAAAGTATTGGACCACAGGGGGATTCATGATGAAGAGACTGGTCTTTCAATTTTGCAGTTTTTGTGCGTTTTATACGTTGTTCCTGGGCGTGTCATTGAATATCAACGGAGGGAATTACGAGTGTGTGACAGTTTCCGGTTCTTGCCAAGGCATCGACACGCTATGTTCAGAAGAGTGCGCCTCCCCCTGCGGCGGGAACGCAAGAACCTGGTTGAATACGGTATTAAAAAACCTGAATACACCTGGACCATGTAATTCTGCGCTCGACAGTTTTGTTAGTTGTTCAACCGACGTTACATGTGGAGTGCAAACCTTTAGCGGCTGGAGTTGCGTTACTCTTGGTGCTGGTCAGTCGAGATGCGACAACAACGGTGCCAACCCAAACGGTAGCTGCGGTCAATGTACAAACAATGGCACTTTGACAGTTAACCGAAGCCTAACATGGAGTTGTATGAATTGCCTTCGCGGGTCTGGAGGCGGCAGCTGAAACTTTGTTGTGCAGTTTCGCGGAATTTGTCCCTGGTACTCGATCTAATTACACTGCCCGCTCGGTGGTTGAAAGACCGTAGACTACTAACCCTTTTGTATTACGCTAACGAAGAGGAAATGTACATGGGAAAAACATCTTGGGTAACTGCCACGCTTCTGTTTGCGCTGATTGTCACCTCCGACCGCACGACATCTATTGTCCACGCTACATGTGGCTGGGGTTGTACGACGGGATGCAATGACGGAGCCGAGTGGTGGAATGGAAACTTTTACTACGGGTATGACTCAGCGTGGGGAAACACAATTTCCTGTGCTGCTTCACACAATTCGCAGAGTGCCGAATTCATCACCGGATTGTATTCCTGTACGGTGTGGGATATTGGGTCAGGAACTTGCTCCGCCCAGAGTAGCATGACACCAGGTACTATTGGTAGCGGGGCAACACAAATAGGTTCAGCGAGTGGACAAGAGCTGCGAGTGTCCTGCTACAACGGCTTGGGGTCCTAAGCCACGACGTTGATGTAGTCGGGGATACGCGATTGATAATAAGGCGGACGACGTATGAGGCGATTAATTGCTTGGTTGATTTTTCTTATGGTTTTCGTATCCCTTGCACAAACGCGTACCTATGGACAATCAAATGCTCCTAAGGGGCAGTTTATCAAGAGCTTGCGTGCTAGACATCTTGATAGCTTGTCACTCATTGCGCAAATCCACGAGAAAACTTTTCAAGATATAAGCGATCCCTTCCAGAAATCTACATCTACGAATCTCCGTCCTTGCGAAGGAAAGTTGACTTTTTTGCGGCGTGGGCAAGATCACGTTTTACTGGATGTAGATTTCATGCGATGGGACGCAAAAACGGAAGCGATGGTGTCACGAAGCAACCAAACGTTGTTTAAGGAGGGGCGACTGACAGAGTACATTAGACATGCACGACATTTAGCAACGATTGCGAAGAAGCCGCCGCAGATCTCGCGAAGTATGTACGTCGAAGCGATCGCAGCATTGTATTTTCCGCTAGAATCGCCAGACTTCTACTCGATCGAATCTCTAGAGTTCTCCCACAAAGAGTCGACAGGTATACATGTATTTCATGGAAATGGAATCGAGATATGGAGTAATCCCCAACTCGGCTGGGCGCCTGTAGAAATCCGCAAGAGGGGCGGTGGGCGAGTTCGCATTATCTACAAGCTTGCCTACTCGGCGCTAACCGAAGATGCGATTCCACGATTAGCGAGTTGGAGCGCAGAAGTACTTGGTAGCGATGCGAAGCCCGTGATAGGCTTCGAAGCCGAAGTAACTGGGCTAGAGCTAAACCCAAATTTAGACGATTCAAGCTTTTCTATTCAGTTTTCGCCTGGAACCGTTGTGAAGGACCAAATCAAGCGAGCCAATTCCGTCGTTATGGATGATTTCTCGTTACGTCCCTATATTTCTGAGCAAGCTGAAGCAGGGTTGCGTGCAGACCGCTCATTACCCACTGTTCCCACAAGAGGTTGGTCCTTCACGCTCCCGGTCGGTCTGTTTTTTCTGCTGATTTGCGTAGCAGTAGCAATTCGGAGGATGAGAAGGTGAAAGCAAATCCCTGGCTAGTGCTAGCTTTGATTGCGTTCGTGGTTGCGGTATTTTGGCTAGTTAGAATGCCAAGCGGATTGAAACAGCCGCTGGATGTCAAAGTAGAAACGTTTGAATCGCTGCAGCCGAGTGGTACAGTTACTTTGCGAGCGAGCCTGATAAATCGCGGGACGCATGAACTGAAGATTGCTGAGATTAATACGTCATGCGAATGCATGGTGTCTAATACGGAGTTCTCAACTATTCCTCCGCATTCCTCTCGGTCATTTGAACTGTTACTCAATACTTCGCGACCTCCATCACTCGACCAGGACTTCGATGTCCCTTTTGAGACTTCCTGTCAAGTCGTCTATTCGTCTCGCAATAACGCCTCCGCCTACTCACGTAATTTCGAAGTCCGTGGTTTTGTACAGCATTTTTTGCGGGCTGGAGGCAGTCTAAGGGGCCTTAGTTTTGAACAATTTTCCCCAGGTGATGTTGAATCAAGTAGTGGGGAAATTGTATTCGAGAATCGCAATCCTCTGAATTCAATCGAGGCGTTGTTAACGATGGATGCGACAACTGCTCCTATTGCGAATCTATCCTGTCGGATAACACCGCAAACTGCGCCTGTCAGCCGCCTTGATTTGATTGTGAATGAATGTTTTCGTGAAGGAGAAGTGACCGGTACGATAAGAGTCAGTTCCCCCTCGAAAGGTACGATTACGTTTCCTTTTTCTGTTCAAGTTATTCCACTCCTGGTGTCCGTACCGAACGCACTTCTTCTCGAAGGTTCGACCGTGGAGACGCAGAGGAACTTCAGAATTTTTCCGAAAAACGGTCTAGTGCGATTACACGAAGAACAGGTGTACGACGAAGCCTACACAATTACATCTGATTCACGCGAAATATTCGGTGATGCAGTTGATTTCGCGGTACGGTTTCATATTGCACAGCTCAAAGAAAGCTGGATTTCGATAATCGTCGAGTTCGAATCTGGATTGCTGCAGAAAACGATCATACCGGTAATTATCAGGTAGAAAACATGATGTTGATTCGAGCACAATTGGATAGTTGCTAACGTCCGCGCAGGAGCTTCGTGTAATGAGGTACAGCTAACTGAATGAAACTTATCATCCAAATTCCATGTTTGAATGAAACGGATACGGTGCACTTAGTGCTATCAGCTATTCCTGCCGAATTGCCGGGCGTGGATGCTATCGAAATACTTGTCGTAGATGATGGCAGTACCGATGGTACGGCGGCAACGGCTTTGGGACTTGGCGTCGATCATGTCGTTCGACATCGACGCAATCGCGGCTTGGCAGCAGCGTTTGCTACCGGCCTAGAAACCGCTCTGGAGCTAGGTGCCGACATCATTGTTAACACCGATGGCGATCATCAGTACCCTGGGCACTATATCGCGGACCTGATCGAACCGATAACGGCCGGGCGAGCTGACGTGGTGGTCGGCGATCGACGACCCCAACAGGACCAGCGGAATTCATGGACCAAACGGTTGCTTTATCGCATCGGTCGCAAAGTTATCGGCAAAATGGCGGGGTGCGATCTGCCGGACCCGGTTAGCGGCTTTCGGGCTTACTCGCGCGACGCTGCTCGACGGACTCATATCGTCACCGGATATAGCTACACCATCGAGTCGCTAATGCAAGCCGTCCATCGCGGTATGGCTATCGAGTTCGTACCAATCGAAACAAATTCCGTCGCTCGACCGTCGCGACTTTTTCGAAACATGCCGCAGTTTGTGTTCCGTTCCGCAGTCACGCTGCTGCGCGTCTTCTTCATGTACCATCCACTGCACGTGCTCGTCGGATTGAGTACCTTGATTGCAGCCGTGGGAATTCTACCAGTTATCCGTTTTCTTGTCTTGTATGTACTGGGCTCAGGCTCCGGGCATTTGCAATCGCTTGTGCTAGGAGTTGCCCTGCTGGTGATCTCTGCTTTAGTGCTCGTCGCTGGTCTACTGGCCGACTTAATGGCTCATAATCGCCGACTGCTGGAGCAAAGCTTAGAAAGCACAGACGATGACCGCCGCACTACCGAATTTGACGTCGGGAAATTGTCAATGCGAAAGCAAGCGGGCATTTAATGACGTTTATCATGCGAGTTAAAAAATATCCAATCGCGGCTTGCATTTGTGATCGCGCGTCGATGCGCCGGACGTTGGCCATGGTAATGGTTGCGGTCGCGTCGACAGTTCAGGCGTCCGACTTCGTTCACCAGTTCGGTCGCGGCACGCTGGGGGAACCCGCCTTTGTCGTCCATGGCTCAAGAGATTCGAAGCAGGTTTCGGCGGTGAAGGATGGGTTTCGCATTCAGTCACGCAATCAGACTCTGTCGGTGACCGGATTAAGAACCATTTTCTCCCTGCCGAAAGATTTTGAGATTGGTCTGTGGTTCAAAGCAACTCTTTCCAAGCCAGAATCAGGGCGGAGAAATGGTGTGAAGCTGGCGCTCGATTTTAGGGACGATCCACGCACTCGGGTCGCTATCCACCGCGCCTGCTTGGACGATGGCCAGCAAGTAATTGAGGTGGCTGTGTCGAATCAGACCGGCATTGCATCTGCCGATTCGCAGACTTTCCCCGTCCCCAGCGGGTTTCAGGGATTCAAAGTAATTCGTGTCGCAAAAGAGTTGAAGATCACCGCGCTGCTGAAAAATGATGAAACTCCGCTGACGGTATTGCAGGTTCCCGCGCGCGAGGTTTTTCCAGTTGTCATCAATGCAGCCACTGGCAGTGGCAAAGCCGCACTTGACGTGACGCTCCAAAAACTAGAGGTCAACGGAGCCGAATTCCCGATCGAGAGAGAAGTACCGCGCGAGCCTTGGCCCACTTGGATATGGATGTTTTTGGTTTCTAGCAGTGGACTGCTCATGGGCGGCTTGCTGATGGTCTGGCAGCGCTGGCGACAAGCATAGAGGATGCACATGTTGAATCGAGCTAGACCTGCATTTACGTTGATTGAATTGCTAGTCGTCATTTCAATTATAGGCATTTTGGTTTCGCTGATGCTGGCCGGCGTTCAAGCGGCGCGCGAGGCCGCGCGGCGTATGAGTTGCCAAAATAATCTGAAACAAATTGGCTTGGGGGCTCAGATGCACGCGGATGTGCATAAGCATCTACCGACTGATGGTTGGGGTAACCGCTGGATCGGCGATCCAGAATACGGTTATTCGCAACAGCAGCCGGGGGGCTGGATATTTAACTTGCTCACCTTTTTGGAACAAGAAAACGTGCGAGCGATGGCTCTCGGCGTGCCCGCCGCATCGCGCGGTGACGCTTTAGCAAAAATGGTCGCTCGGCCGGTTCCAACATTTTCTTGTCCGAGTCGCCGCGGTTCGCAAGTGTTTCCCTACACATCCAACCTGCAACCTTTTAATGTTGCGATGCCAGCTGCAGTGGCTAAGTCGGACTATGCGATCAATTCTGGGAGCGTCAAAGTTAACAGCGGCCCGGGGCCTCTGAGCACAGCGAATGCTGATTTTCAATCCTACGTGTGGCCCGATTTGACGGTGTTCAACGGTGTCTCGGGAGTGAGGAGCCAGTACAAGTTGGCCGACATTACCGATGGTTTGTCGAATACTTATTTGGCTGGTGAAAAGTACGTAAACATTGCCGATCCGGATGGAAATGGCGGCGACGACCAATCGATGTACATGGGCGATGACGCCGATGTTCGGCGGTGGGGGACCATGGCACCGCTCTCGGATCTTACTCGCATCGCAACGCGTGACGCATTTGGCAGTCGCCATCCCACCACGTGCTCCTTTGTGATGTGCGATGGTTCGGTGCACGCAGTTCCGTTTACTGTGGATGCTCTTGTACACGAACTGAGCTGCAATCGCCGGGATGGTTCGATCATTGCATCGCAGTGAGCACTGGAGTCTGTGACAAAATACGAAAGTGTACCTTGAGCTCGAAAGAAAGACTGCAACTTGGTTTGGCGTTGTTACTGTGCCTATGCGTCTATCTTTTTGGCAATGGATTTCCGCTTGGTTTTCACTACGATGAACCGAAGAAAGTTCAATTTATTCTTGACGGCCATCAGGACTATCGACATCCATTGTTAATGCTGCAAATCGTGCGACTGGCCAACGCCTTCGCAGGATTTTCCGACGAACACTCCGTGGTGGTTTTAGGCAGAACCACCACTGCCATCGCGACCATGCTATTGGTGCTCGGCATGTACTTTCTCACAAGGCGAACGCTCGCGCATTTCGCGGCGATGACGGTCGCCTTGACCGTTGGACTCTGTCCGACCGTTGTTGTCCATGCCCACTATCTCAAAGAGGACATGCTGCTGGTAATGTTGATGGTGGGGACAATCCTCGCTTATCTTCGCTTTCAAGATCGGCCTACGCTTCGATCGACGCTTTATCTGGGTTTGGCAACCGGACTACTTGTTTCCTCTCATTACAAGTCGGTGCTGCTGCTGGTCGTGCTCGGCAGCTTCGAAATCATGAATTACACGCGATTGTCTTCCGCATCCGCGACTTCACGCGACGAGCCACCAACGATCAACAGCTTGATGCCACGGCAGCGAGTAAAGTTGAGTCTACTGGCAGGATTGGTTGCAGTTTTTGTTTTTGCATTCGTCAATTGGCCAATGTTTACTGAGCTGCAGCAATTCTACAAAGGATTGAGTTATGAATGGCGGCATGCGAGTCGCGGGCATGGAGGCGTCGTGATCCATGCACTGCCACAAGCGTTCACATATCATTTTAGAAACAACATCTTAGATGGCATGACAGGTCCGATGACATGGATTGCAGTATGCGGCGTAGCGGTTGCTGTGGCGAGATATTGGACGCTGGTATTACAAGATCGAATATTGCTGATCACCTGTGGAATACTCTATCTGCTGCCCGAGCTGTCTCCGTCTAAACCGCCACCTGACGACGGACGTTACATGATCCCTGTAATCGTAATCTTGGCTTACTTTGCAGTTCGCGCGGCAGTGAACCTAAATTCTCCACAATCACTGCCGTTGCGAGTCGCAGCGATTGCGACGTTTGCGCTCGCGTTCATTTGGGCCACGTATGATTCCGCCATGCTCGTGCTACATCTCAATCGCGACACACGCCAGCAAGCGGCAGCCTGGGTGCAGCGCGGGCTTGCACCGACGGCTAGGGTTGTTTGGGGACCGCAGAGCGCACCTTGGCATGTCGGACAGATTTCGAAATTTGATCTGACTGAATTGAAACACGACGAAGTTGATTATGTAGTCATTAGCAGCTTTCACTACGACCGCTTTTTCGCAACGGAGCCCTCAAAAAGTTCTGAAGCTTATCGACAACTATTCGCGTTACCCACCCAGGAATTCGCCCCTAGGTATCGTAGTTTCGCATTCAGCAATCCCACAATTCGAGTGATTCGACTACGGCACTGAGTGCTGCCGGGAACTTCAAAGAAAAAAGAAAAGGAAAAAAGAAAAGGACAGGCAATGTAGTTTGACGACAGCGGTCGGTTCTGGTAAACTCTGCGGATTAATTAGGGAGAACCAGATATGACGATTGCCCGTTCAAAATTGGTAGATGTCGCAGTAAGTCGTTGGTATCATTGCATCTCAAGATGCGTCAGAAGGGCTTTTCTCTTCGCCGAAGGCGAGGATTCGAACTCGGGGGACCGCAAAGGTTGGATCGAACGACGATTGAAAGAACTTGCGGAAATCTTTGCAGTTTCCGTGGGTGGCTTTGCGGTTATGGACAACCATCTTCACTTGCTACTGCGGCTTGATTCACTCAAAGCTGAGGAGTGGAAAGCGGAAGAAGTCGTCAATCGTTGGTTCAAGCTCTTCCCGCCACGTGGTACCGATCGCAAGCCGCTGTCGCCTGAAAAGTTGAAGGCGCTGCTGACGGAACGATTGAAGGATGCCAAGTGGATCGCTTCGACGCGCGAACGCTTGGGGTCGCTAAGTTGGTTTATGAAGTGCTTGAAAGAACCGCTGTCGAGGATGGTCAACAAAGCAGAGAATTGCACCGGAGCCTTCTTCGAAGGTCGCTTCAAATCGATCGCGATTTTGGATGAAGAAGCACTGCTGTCGGTATGTGCTTACATCGACTTGAACCCAGTTGCGGCTGGCATTGCGGCAGTTCCTGAGGAGAGTGACAATACGTCGGTGAAGGCTCGCGTCGAGCATGTGAAAAAGCAGGGACGAGTGCAGGATCTGCAAGCCGCACGCGCTGGCAGCGTC
>JBBQRC010000122.1:0-9910 GCA_038215215.1 Pirellulales bacterium | reverse complement strand
TTACCTGTGGGCGAATATTCTCGAATCGCATTATCTCCCCACCGCCGTTGGATTGCTGGTACGAAATCCGGCCGACTCTATGACTTGGATACCAATAGCGCGTTGCTGCCCGAAGCTGCCGAGACAAATGGACCATTAAATGGACCATTGGGCGTAGCGATCAGCCAGGACGAAGCACTAGTTGCAAGTACGACTCCATGGGAACCTACTCGCAGCGGTGATGTAAAGGTTCATTCCATTGAAACGGGTGAAATTCTGAAGTCGATTTCAATGCCAAAGTGGCCGATAAGTGTCGCTATCAGTTCGAGCGCAGGGCTGTTCGCCGCCAGCTCAGGTCAACGGGCGAGAATCACAGATACTGGGGCAATCAAGGTAAGTGAGATTTACTCAACTCGAACTGTCTATGAGGAAAAATTCTCGCTTGGTATTTGGTGTCTGTCGTTCAGTCCAGATGGCAAGTTTCTCGCGGCGGCTATGGGAAATTATCTAGCGAAAGGCGATCAAATTGGGTCGATTCGAGTTTGGAACACTCAGGACTGGCGGATGGTCTATGACCTACGCGGTCACCAAGGCTGCGCATGGTCTGTGGCCTTTAATCCGTCAGGAACGAGACTCGCCTCCGCAGGAGGCAATCGCCTTGGTACACACGAGCTTGGCAACGTCAAGATCTGGGACATGGCCACGGGTGACGAGTTACTGACCATTGATGCAAATAAAAATGCAGCGTTCGGTGTGGACTTTAGTCCGGACAGTAGACTGCTTGCGATCGCTGACGCCGGCGGGGTAACTCTAAGAGATGGTGGGCCTCTCTTGTCCCGTCCTGAGTACCAACCGCTACCGTTGGAATGATCAAAGTTAGCGGAAGGGCGCGAGCCCTCCGGTTTCTCAGCACCGGACAGCTTGCGCCGTTCCGCTAAAACAGCAACTTATTTACGGATGGTCCCTATGAACAAATTATGCCTTCAGCAACAAGTTTCAAGATTGGCAGACGGTGTCGAACATTCGATTCGAAGTCTACCACCGATGGATCCTCTTAAGGACTGGTTTTTCATAGAGCTCGACGCAGTGAAAACCCGAGACTCCAGCGAAAATGTCTCCTTGGACGAGGAGAACTCTAGGCTGCGAGGCCTCCAACAATTACAGCATTTGGTACTAAAACACCGCGGGCGGCTAGGCATCACGGACGACGATTCTGCCTCCATTTCTCCACTCGATTCGTATTTGACCGCTCAGGCCCGCTTGCCTGCCGCCGTTCGCGCATCAACTCGGCAAATGCGATTCAGTATAGATCCTTCGCTGTTGCACGTGGCAAAACGCGATAATGCGACTTTCGATCCGGTCAGCCCCACCGCCAAAATTGTCGCTTATCTACGAGGTCTGGACCAATCACTTCACTTCAATGGTGATGAAATGTTGAGAGAGGAGGGTGCAACCGCCTTGGAGCAGCTCGGAATCCACGACGTGGCTACACATGCCGCTATGGCGGTGCTGTTTCAGAGCCGCTATCACGCCATTAATGCCGCAATTGGCATGGCGGCGACTTCTCCATTGCAAATTATAGAATTCGCTACGGGCATATCTCCGCGAGGATTTCAATGGTCGCAGCTGAGCCCAGGTACAATCTACATTGAATCCGACTTGCCCCAGCTCATGATCCGCAAAGCAAAAATGGTTCGCAATGCGCTCATGGAAAACGCATCCGCAAATCGCGGCATGCTGCATTACTGCGCGACCGATGTGCTGGACCTCGAGAGCATGCTCGAGGCACTGAAGTCGATTGATACCGATATGCCCTTCACCATCGTGACCGAGGGCTTGTTGCTATATTTCACCAACGACGAGCTGAAGCGGTTTCTCGAAAATATCGGGGTTTTGCTAACGCAAGGCCGTAACGCGACATGGATTACAGATCTTGTTACGCAAGTAAATATGCAGGAACTCTTCGCCATTCACCAGGGAGTGGCTAGCAGCGTCCGTCGAATTTTCGAACTAACCGGGCGGAAGATCGAGGCGAACAATCCATTCCAATCCGATGCATGCGTTTTAAAGTATCTCGATGAATTCGGGCTTCGAGTTGAAGCGACTGTCGCATTGCGAGAGCTTTCATCACGGCTGGAGTTAACGCTTCCCTTCGCACCGGTCGAGAGGGACAGCGTCGTGGGATCGAGAAAAATCTGGACAATCTCGAGGCGTGCCTAGCCAAGTCCTCGTTTTATAGCCGAACCTCAAGCGGGTCCTCCCAAGCGAAACGGCGTTCTTCAGTCTGTGCCGGCAGCCCGCCGCGGCGTGCGTGGCACTGGTGTGAAATGAAATCGTGTGCCACTGGCGACAGCCAGTGCAATCGTGCTTTTGGCAAAGAATATCGGGTATCGCCAATTATTGCCCTGCATTGAACGTTTGTGACTTCGACAACTTCCGTGCAAATGCCCAAGTGTAAGTCGGAATATTTCTGATCGAAATCAACTCCTTCGATCTCACTGGCTACGGCCAGTGGCACACTAAACTTGAGCGCCAGTGCCACGCCCGCCGTGCTACCGTTTTCGTCCGCGCCATTTATTCGGATCGGACGCAGTATGAAACACACCCAATACGTCCGTCGCGGATTTTGAATGTTCAAACACGATCAGATATGGAAACCGCTCAACGCGAGAAGCACGCAACGGATGGTCAACCACTCCAAAAGATTCGGGCCGAAGTTCAACGGCGTCAAGCCGGAAATCGACAGCCACGCAAAAGCGATGTCCCAAGTCGGGTGAGATGTTGTCGTACCAGTTCGCCGCAGCCTCAATGTCATCAGCAACGAGTGGATGAAAGCGAAGCGGTTCAGCCATTCACTCGCCGCCACAATTCGTTGCGGTCAATTGCGATGGATGGATCGGCCTTCAGCTCCGCACTGCGTCGTTGGGCTTCGTCGCGTTGCCACGGCTGAAGAACGATTGGCTCGCCGGACGCACCGATATCGTCCCAGAGAGCTTCGACGATACGAAGTTTCTCGGATACCGAAAGATTCCGGAGGTCAGTTAAGTCGATACTCATATGGGATTTATCTGAGGGCATACGACAGGTTGTGTGGTCGACGCTGCCCCTCAACGAAGCGAAAGACGTTGGCCAGCCAGGGAATTATACCACAAGAGTCCGCGTTGAATGAAAAACCTCAGACGGGCTCTCCCATGCGAAACGACATTCTTCAGGCTGTGCCAGCAACCCCCACGCGCGAATTGGTTTTCTTGCAAAAATTCATCGAACCGCGCGCTCTGCATGTTCAACATCGGCGTCCTATTAACAGCGTCTCGGATTTCCCGGGTGCCTAAAAGGATAATTTACTTGCGGAGTTGGACGAATGTGCCATAAAATGAAATGCACCCTTTGGTTGGCGGTTTTCGTTGTAGCCGGTTTGGCCAACACAGTCCTGTGCCAAGTCCCCGACACGGCGCAGCCAAAGACGGAGCGGCCACGATTATCAGAAGGGGAAATGCTGCCGCCCTTTGAGAGTGTTGACCATGAGGGACGCAAATGGAAATCAGCCGATTACGTCGGCAATTCCGTGGTAGTGATGTATTTCTATCCCGGAGATTTTACCGGAGGGTGCTTAAAGCAAGCCGAGGCCTATCGCGACGGGCTGGATAAGATCGAATCGAATGGTGCCCAAGTCGTTGGCGTCAGCGGCGATGAGGTCGCGACGCATAAGCTTTTCCACGAGGCTTTTGGGCTCAAGCACGCTCTCCTCTCGGATAGCAAAGGTGAGCTGGCAGATCTGCTAGGCATTTTAAAGAGCAAGGGTGGACGCGTTTCCGCAGTCACCCCAGAACGCAAGTTGTTGCTCGACGCGGACGGCAAACGGATTGTGATCGAGCGTGCGATAACGCTGGCACGCTGGACGATCGTTATCGACCTCGACGGTAAGGTAGCGTCGATCCGCGAAGTCAAGAATCCGGCGAACGATATTGAGGAGGTAGCTAAAATTGTTGAAGGGCTGCGCAGATAGATGTCCACTGATAGTCCATTGAATTCTGCAAGCGTCCCTGATCGCAACGAGCGATTGGAAGCGGTGATCGCTGATTGCATCCGAGCGTTCGACGGGGGTAACATTCCCGATCGCGCTCAGTGGCTGCAGCAGTATCCCGAGTTTGCGACGGAGCTTAAGCAGTTTTTTACGCAGCGCGAGCATCTTAATCGGCTGGCTGATCCTATTCGCGACTTCAGTCAGGATCTTTTCCAAGCTGTTGGTCCCGGTCAAAAGGTGAGCTATATAGGTAACTACGAGTTGCTGGAAGAGGTCGCGCGCGGTGGGATGGGTGTGGTCTACAAGGCACGTCAAACGACCTTGGGTCGCATCGTCGCTGTGAAGATGATCCTGACAGGCCGCTTGGCCAACGAACAGGATGTGCAGCGATTTCAATCCGAAGCCCAGGCTGCTGCCAGCCTGCAACATCCCAATATCGTTGCCATACATGAAGTCGGTCAACACGAGGGCTGGCACTACTTTTCCATGGACTACGTTGAGGGTCGCGATCTATCGGCGATCTTGCGCGAGAATTTACCGACAGCCAAAAAAGCGGCCCACATCATCCGGCAGATAGCGCAGGCCATCCATTACGCCCATCTGCAAGGCATCCTGCACCGCGATTTGAAGCCCTCCAACATCTTGATTGATCAGCACGAGCAAGTGCGCATCACCGACTTTGGTCTGGCCATGCGCGTTGAAGATGATCGCGGGCTGACACAGACCGGCCAAATTCTTGGCACGCCCAGCTACATGCCTCCTGAGCAAGCGCAATGCAATCGCGGTTTGATCGGTCCAACCAGTGACGTATATGCCTTGGGGGCTGTTTTGTATGAATGCCTCAGCGGGCGTCCACCGTTTCGTGCTGATTCGGTAGTGCAGACACTCGAGCAAGTCATTCACACCGAGGCTGTTTCACCGCGGACACTGAACGCCTCCATCCCTCGTGATTTGGAAACCGTTTGCCTTAAGTGTTTGGAAAAAGAGCCCCATCGTCGTTATGCCACTGCGCAGCTTTTGGCTGACGATCTCGGGCGCTTTGTGCGTGGTGAGCCGGTGCTCGCGCTTCCGATCAGCCGCGTTGCGCGCAGTAGGAGGTGGTGTCGCAGAAACCCGACGATCGCGGGCCTCGTGGTGATATCTGCATTGAGCCTCGCGCTGGGAACGGCAGTTTCCACTTACTTCGCAATCCAGGAAGCGGAACAAAGTCAGAGGGCTGAACTGAAGACCGCGGAGGCCTTGACAGAAAAGCAGTTGGCCCTGCAAGCAAAGAGCGCAGCCGAAAAGGCACGTAGCGAATTGGCGAAGGCTTTTTGGGAGTTACAGGTTGAGCAAGCGCACAGTTCCACTTTGAGTGTAAATGTTGCGGAACTCGAGGCACGCAGCGTCCAACTGAATGAGTCAATCAATAGCGGAAGCACGAAACTTCGACTGGGAGAGGAAAAGCTATTCGACACCTACATGCAACTTTCGCGCAGCGCCTGGCGCGCCGACAATATCGAGTTAGCCAACTACTATCTCAATGAGTGCCCACAGAGACTCCGCGACAACATTTGGCACGATCTCAAACGTAAGTGCTATCCCAATGTCCTGACCCTAAACGGCCAGAGGCTCGCAAAGTTCAGTGCGGATGGCAAGTGGCTGGCGGCGGTTGCTAAAGATGCGGTTAAAATTTGGGACGTGTCAACGCAAGAGTCAACTCAATCGTTTGAAGTTGACGCGAGATCTGCAGCCGCGATCGCAATAAACCATGATGGCACATTGTTGGCTTGCGGCCAGAAGGACCAAGTCATCGTATGGGATGTTTCTCAGCACGTCATTGTGGCACGACTAATGGGCCACCAGGCTCCTCTTACCGACGTTGCCTTTAGCGCAGATCAAAAGTACTTGGCTACCGCCAGCGTTGAATGGTCGTCCAACATGGGAAACTCCGGTGAAGGCATAGTTTGGGAGCTGCCAAGCTTTAAAATGGTCGGTTCGCTACCCGCTACGCGATATGTTGTTTTCAGCCCTGATGGGAAATGGCTAGCAACGGCCCAGCAAAAAGGGATTCCGCTCCAAGTTGGGATCACAATATGGAACACAGCTAATTTCGATTCTCCTGCGTTTACCATTAATGGCATTTACGGCAAGCCGTGTTTCCATCCAACAAGTAAGGAACTGGCAGCGCCAAGTGGTATGTATGTTGATTTTTGGGACATTGAAAGTCAGAAAGTGATTCGGCAATTCACAGGCGAAGTGAGGCCAGACCACATCGCATACAGCCCCGACGGAAAGCGATTTGCTTATTCTGGTGAAACCGCAGGATTTGCAGATCGTCCGCATGCGTATCGTGCCATTACTTGGAACACCATCACGCGCGAAACTGAGCGAACGTTGCCGTGGTTTACAAGTAACCCTGCGGATCTTGCCTTTAGTCCGGATGGTAAATACCTCGCGACGGCAGACGCGGAGGCGATCAAGCTGTGGGATGTCACTCCTCCCCCCGATCCAACCACCGCGATTCTGAGCGACATCGTCGATATGGACGTGGGTCAATTTGATTGGCCGCAATGGGGAGGTTCCAGGTCGCGTATCAACACCCCTGCTGGAAAGAATATTCCGACGACATGGGATGTTGGACCAATAGAACAGCAGAGTGATTTTCAAAAAGCCGACAAACATCGGCTTGAGCCTAGGCAGCCAGTAGGATCTAAGAATATCAAATGGGTTGTCCCGCTTGGCTCGGAGACTTACGGCAATCCGGTCGTAGCCAACGGCAAGATTATCTTAGGCACGAACAATGGCGCCGGTTACTTGCAACGCTATGCACCGGATGTCGATCTAGGCGTGCTGTTGTGTTTCGAAGAGGCGACGGGCAAGTTTCTGTGGCAACATTCGAACGAGAAACTACCCACCGGTCGTGTCCATGATTGGCCTAATCAGGGTGTCTGTTCCACTCCCGTCGCTGATGGTGAGCGAATTTGGTACGTGTCGAATCGAGGAGAGGTTGTCTGCTTAGACGCGTTGGGGTTCTACGATGATGAGGACGATGGCCCTACGCAAGCCGAGTGGATGACCATTTTCTCAGTTGACGCATTGCTTCATGGACAATTGATGTCTTACCCGAGAAGTTGGTCCGATCTGCCAGAATTGATTCGAAGCGAATTCTCGCGACTTGGGCTGGACACGCCCTTACAAATCGAGATCAAGCGCGACAGTATCCAAAAAATCTGGACTTTGGATGAAGTAGTTTTTAAAAATGGGACAGTTGTTGAGCGAAAAGCACGATTCGTAATGCGACTTGAGGGTAATCAATTCAAGGTGCTAGAGATCACGTCCGACGGAAGCCAACCCACAGAGTTGTTTAGCGTCGATGACCGCCTGCTTCCAAATCATGGCACTCCGCGAGTTGCCTATTCGATACAAGACGAATTATTGAAACATGAAATTCAGCTGCTTGATCAACCAGCGCCGTTTACGATTGAGGAAGGCAAATCTTGGGAGTTCAGCGGATCGCTGAATGGAGTTGAACAGCAGTTTGTAGCCGTGCTGGAGAATGCCAAATTAATTATTCGCAAGCGGCAACATCCAAGTGATAAGCAGGAAGCGGATGTCATTTGGAAGTTTAACATGATGCAAGAGTTGGGCGTGTCGCAGCACAACATGGCAAATTGCTCGATGCTCTCGGTCGATGGTGTCCTATTTGTTTGTACTTCAAACGGCGTTGACGAAGGCCATCTAAATCTTCCCGCCCCTGATGCCCCCAGCTTCATCGCCTTAGATCGTGAGACTGGCCGGGTATTGTGGACCGACAATTCACCTGGCGGGAACGTGATGCATGCACAGTGGGGATCGCCCAGCTATGGAGTGTTTAACGGGCAGCCTCAAGTGATTTTTGCCGGTGGTGATGGCTGGGTGTACAGTTTTGATCCTCGAGGAGATGGCCACGGAGGATCTAGACTGCTTTGGAAGTTTGATGGGAATCCTAAGACATCCAAATACGCCTTGGGTGGTAGCGCCACCAGGAATCAAATTATCGCCTTTCCGGCAATCTACGATGGCCTTGTCTACATCGCCATGGGAGAGGATCCAGAGCACGGCGAGGGGGATGGTCATTTGTGGTGTATCGACCCCACCAAGCGACTCGACGGTGGTGACGTCAGTGATGAATTAGCCGTGGATCTGACGGGAAATGCAATTCCCCCACGCCGCTTGCAAGCTGTTGATGTTCGACTGGGCGAACGCGCCATCCCCAATCCCAATTCTGCCGTCGTATGGCATTACTCGCATCAAGATTTGAACCAGGATGGCGAGTTCGGTTTTGAAGAAGTATTCCACCGCTCGCTGAGCACACCCGTAATCAAAGATGACGTCCTCTACATCGGCGACTTCTCTGGCGTATTCCACTGTTTGAATGCCAAAACGGGTAAGGCCTATTGGACGTATGACCTGTTTGCGGCCTGCTGGAGTTCAGCGCTGTTGGTCGACGGAAAAGTCTATATCGCAGACGAAGATGGTGATATTGCGATCTTTCGCCATTCGGCTGACCCGCGAATCGCCATGACCCCCGTCCAGACTCAAGATAACCGCATCGAATTCGCCCCGTTGAATTCACGTTGGGAGGGACAAATAATTAGCGAATGCAGGATGGGTACAGCCATCTACATGACACCCATAGTGGCCAATAACGTGCTGTACGTGGCCACACGAAATAGACTCTACGCGATCGCAGAGTCCGCTGCTGAGAAACCATGAGCAATCAGTTTAAAAATCAACATCGGCGGACGCCTTCACGTTTAACTCACGTGGTTGGTGACCTGTTGGTCTCCGTTGGCTGAAGTGAAACTTCTCTCGCAGATAGGGACTCCGATGCAATCGATTACGATCGAAATATCCGATGTGAAACGTGCCGTCGAACCGTTGACCGAGATTCCCTATCACCAAGCTATCGGTCACCTTCTGGGGCAGCCTTTTTTTGACCAGGGGGAACAATTGCAATTACGAATTGACGAGGCAATTGCTGTTAGAAAGGTTCCAGATCGAATCAGCGAACTGTTGGCGGAGTCACGACAGAAGTTGGCGTTGGTCATGGCCAGTGAGTCGGCAATATCGGATGAGTCGGAACGAAAGTCGGTACACGAAAAGCAGCGGATTTTTCTGAAACAAATAGCCATATATGAGCAGGAAGCCGCACAACGCGACAAGCGACGAGCGCACTTTTTGACCGACCTCCGGGAGCAGCTGGACACGCTTGACGTCAGTGAACCGACAACCATCGGCCCGATCGAAGCATGTACTCGATATCATCGTCGACTCGTTTCCTACGTCGTGGAACATCCATTACTTGGTGCGCTGGGTTTAGCGTTTACGGGGCATCGCCCATTGCGACTCTCTCCCGACATGATTTGGTTGCTGATTTGCCAAGGGGTCGCGCAGCAAATTAATATCCATGCGGAACAATTACGCTCGAAATTCGTTCGTCATGCGGGGAAGCTTCTGCTTGTAGTGCGCCGCGATGACTTCATCAGAGGTTCGCCGGAAAACCCGTGGGGCGAAGTGATTGACGCATTTTGTCTACAAATACGGGAGCATATCGGTTCGACTCACGATCTTTTTGTTCCTCGATTCTCAACGACCGGCGCAACTGAACGGATTGCGGCGGAAGTCGTTCTGATGGATGCCGTCAAGTGTTATTTCGATTACGAGTTTCGTACGCTTTGTGGTATCCCCGAAATTACGCTTGAAGGTACGGTGGCAGATTGGCAGGCAGTTGCTGACAGAGCGGCGGAATTTGCCAAGTTCGACTTGGAGTGGTGGCTGACTCCGCTGCGTCCGATCTTGCTCGAATTGGTCTCTGCGGCGCGTGGAGACATTCGACGCGATTTTTGGGAATCGATCTACAAATATGAAAGCATGAGCGGGGGT
>JBBQRC010000121.1:0-9934 GCA_038215215.1 Pirellulales bacterium | reverse complement strand
AGTCGCGCGTGCCATCACCGGATCGCACTGCAACGGTTTTCATTTCTTTAAGTTAGGCCAGAGGCGGTAGGCGAGAGGCAAGAGGAATGGGAGAAGCGATCAAGAGTCTTTTCGCAATGATCGGATCAGTCCGTGCAACACTTTCGATGTCTCTGTTGCTTGAGCCGACACTTTTCCAACTGACAGTTCATCGGCAAAGTTCAATCGAGCGGCGATCGTTAGTTGGTAATTGTGACCGAGATTAAAAAGGTGGCAGTTTTAGCGGAATGGCGCAAGCCGTACGGTGCCGAGAAACCGGAGGACTCGCGCCCTTCCGCTAACTTTGAATTGCGAAGTTTAATTGCGGACGGTCCCTGAGCAATGTTGCCGAAACCCAAAATGCAAAGAGGGCAAGGTTGACTGTCACTTATCTTAGGACGACGTCTAATGCTTGAGCGTTACCGTTCGGTCGAGTTGGATTTCGAAGGCAGCGATGCGATCACGTACCTTTCCGCGGGTGATGCCGAGGATTTCAGCGGTTTTGGATTGATTGCCACCTGTGAATTGCAAGACTTGTGCGAAGAGCCGACGTTCCACTTGCTCGATGACTTCGTTATACAAGTCGGTGGAACCGGAGGCCAAACGCTCTGCGACGAAACTCGCGATAGAAAACTCGACGGGCGACAGGGATTCGTCGGTTGCGGCGGGCGGCGTTGCAGCGGTCAGTGAAGGCGCAGTGTCTGGTGTTACCGGCGCAGTCCGGATGTCCCGTGGGGCTGGCTGCATTGCAACCAAGTGACTTTCGCTTGCGGTTGACGAGGAGGGCTCAGCGACCGTTACAGCGGCCGGCGGGGTCGGGTTGCGAATAAAGGCGGGGAGGTTATCGGGACCAATCACAGTGCCAGTGGTATTCAGCAGTGATTGGCGGACGACAGATTGCAACTGCCGCACGTTTCCCGGCCAGTCGTAAGTGACCAGCAATTCGAGGGCGTGCGGCGCGATGCCATTTAACTGAGGGCGATTCATTTCTGACTTAGCTCGCCGCAAAAAGTATTCCAGCAAGGCGGGTACGTCTTCGCGACGATCGCGAAGTGGCGGAAGCTGAATAGTGAAACCATTTAGGCGATAAAGTAAATCCTCGCGGAAAGTATCATCTTTGATCATTTGTTCGAGGGGGCGATTGGTGGCGGCAATAATGCGAACATTAGTAGAGATCAACTCGTTGCCCCCGACGCGTTCAAATCGTTGTTCCTGCAGCAGGCGGAGCACTTTTCCCTGGATGATCGTTGACATGTCACCGATTTCGTCTAGGAAAATCGTCCCCCCATCGCATTGTTCGAAGCGTCCGATACGTCGACGTTCGGCGCCTGTAAAGGATCCTTTCTCGTGCCCAAACAATTCGCTTTCAAGTAACTGATCTGGGATAGCGGCACAATTGACGGCGACAAATTTTTCATTGCGGCGATCACCATGATTGACCAGAGCCCGCGCGACGAGTTCTTTACCGGAGCCACTTTCACCGCGTATCAAAACGGTAACATTTTGTGATGCGACGCGACCAATGTCTTTGTAGACCTCGATCATCCGCTTCGAATTGCCGACAAACCGCTCGCCGTCGGTGTTTCCCTCGCCGATGGGCAAGGCAACCGGTTCGTCCATCAGGCGACGGGCGCGGGCAGCGCTCAGCGTCAAATTGCGAAGTTGCTGGATGTTGAGTGGCTTGGCTAAATAGTCGAATGCGCCGGCCCGCATCGCTTCGATCGCCGTCTCGCTGGATGTGTCACCGGTGATGAAGATAACGGGGAGTTTGCCATCGATCGCGCGGATCTTGCGAAACAGCTCGAGACCGTTGTATTCGGGCAAGAAAACATCCAGGAGACAAACTTCAGGTTGTTCCTGCTCAAGTAGCTTCATGCCAGCATCACCGTCGGCAGCCGCAATCACTTCAAAATTGTGGTGGCCTGTTAAGCCACTAGTGATGATATGTCGGACACTTCGGTCATCATCAATAACAAGTACTTTCGTCACATGACACTCCGAGATTACCAATAAACTGCAAGCCTGCTGCAGCGGTGCGAGCCCGTTGTCTACCATGGCAGATTTCGGGCCAAATCGAAGCTGCCGCTGCCACAAATGCTTTATGACATATGTCTTGCGACGGCAAGTGATGGCCCAACCATCAAGCTGGGCGACCGACATTCAGCTTGGCTGCCTGCCTTACAAACAAGTCGCTTAAGCATTACCTCGCGCGGGGAACTTGGCATTATACCTAAACACCTGCGAATTGTTTTTAGCGTCGACAGCCAACGCGGTACGCAGTTTGCATTCCGCGTTCAACAGGGTCGAAGTGCGGCATCCAAGTTCCGGTGAGCGATCTTAGCAGGCAGGAAGAACCCGTGACAATCAATGGCGATGGGGGCAACGAAAAATTAACAGTAGACGAGGCCGCCGCACTCGCAGCGCTAGATGGTCACCGCCAATTGCTTCAAGAACTGGCGGTTATGTTCTTCGAAGACGCGCCGCAACTGCTAGATCAGCTTGAAGCGGCCGTCGCCGCGGCTGACGCAGTGGAATCGCGCAGGTTGGTACACAGTCTGAAGGGTCTTGTGGCCACATTTTATGCTCAACCTACCTGCGAAATCGCCCAAAGTATGGAATCGGAGGCCGCCGCAGGCCGACTAGAGCCCTTGGCCGATGGCGGCTGTGCTCGCCTGCGTGCTTCGGTGGATGCGTTGTTTCTCGAGCTGAAGTCGCTGGGGTTGGTGCAGCAAGGATAAGGCATCATCCCAAAATGAGCTGCCGTTTTGATTCACCCCCACCCTGCCCTCTCCCCAGCTATATATGTTGCGCACAGAGGAGACGAGGGAAAATGTGAGGTAGCTTGTAGTGAGACCAGTCCTAAGGCTCGATTCGCCGCCTCTAGTGGCAGGTGTCTGTGGGTTGGCAATTTGTGAGCGATGTCGCATCAGCCACCTATTTGGGGTATACGATGGTCGGTCATCGCTCGCTACCTGGTTGATTAGCAGTCGCGTTGAGACAAGTTCTCGCTCCCGCCCACGCTTCCAGGCCTATAGTACAAGATCTTGACTGTTGGCATCCGCTTTGCAAATTGTTTCAAACGTATGCCACAGTCGGTGTCCTTAAGGTTGTTTCACGAAGGAGTTCAGAAGTGATTTCGAAAGAGCGGATGCAAGGTAGTTGGAATCAAGTTGTTGGTGCAGTAAAGAAAGAGTATGGCCAGATCACTGGCGACGATTTGAAGCGGGTTGAAGGCAGTGTAGAGCAATTGATCGGCTTGATTCAGTCGAAGACAGGCAGAAGTCGTGAACAAATTGACGCCTTCCTGAGTAGCTGCTGCACAGCGGCGGAGTCGACGCTCAATCGCATCGGCGAGAAGGCCTCCGAGTACGCTGACTACGCAGGGGAGGCGGTGCGTGAGAACTACGGGCGGGCCAAGGAGACCGCGCAGCGCGGCTACGAGCAGACTGCACGGACGGTCTCAAAGCGACCGCTGGAATCGTTGGCTTTGGTCGCCGGTGCTGGTTTGTTGGCGGGGCTGGTAGTTGGACTTTCGTTGACACGTCGTGGGCGATAATTCCATGGAATCGAAGTTGGATTTCCAAGCTGATGCGGACATCGTGGAGCGTATGCAGCGAATCCGCAGCGCGAGCGAAGTCCATGTAGCTCTCATGCATCGAGAGGCCGCGCGGGTGGTCGACTGGCGTGAGCATGTTCGAGCCAAGCCGCTGGTGGCGGTGACGGTCGCTACGCTCGTTGGTTTCACGTTGGTCAAAAGTGCAATGAATACCAAACAGCCACGCGGTGAAACACGCCGCGGGGATCGGCCGGACTCAGCCCCTGCCGCGGTTAGGTCGGGAGTGCTGTCCTTTGTTGGAGCTATGGCCGCCAACATGGCTAAAAACTACGTCAGCGGATACATCAGAAGTCAATTTAACGGATCGCAACATGACCAACCCAACCGCCACGATCGAGAGCAACGGGCGTGACTTGCATCGCAGGACACGGATCGCACCGCCGACGCCGGTGCACGAGAATAAATTCGAATTGCTCGAAAAGGCGAGGGAGGTCGTAGCTGACCACCCTGCCGCATCCTTGATTGCTGGACTCGTTTTGGGAGGAGTATTCGCGTGGTTAACTTCGAGCAGAAGATGAATGGGAGTCAGCACCGTAGCAGTCCCGTGGCGGGATTGGCCAGTCAGGCTGCCAGCGTTCTTGGCGATGCCATCCTGTTGGCCGAGCTGCAAGCGAAGTTGGCGAAGGCCGATGCGAAGCTCGCGGCCAAACGAATCATGGGGCCTGCTTTGCTGCTCTTGCTGGCCGGCTGCGGAGTACTAGCTGGCCTGCCGGTGCTCGCACTTGGTTTGGCAGCGGCTTTGAGTTTCTTTGCGGAACTTGAATCGTGGCAATCCATGTTGATTGTTGGAGGCATACTGTTTGTTGGGGCGATTCTGACGATGTTGATCGCAGCCCGTGGCATCCAGAAATCGTTCACCCAATTTCAGCGTTCATCCAATGAGTTAGCCAAGAATGTAGTCTGGCTGAAGACAATCGTCGGTACTGCTCCGGAGCACAGCCCCCAGCTGGCACGAAATTAATGCTTTGAGTCCAAGACCCAAATTTGCGTCGAGGCTGTCGTACATTAGCACGCAGGGTCATACGCGAGAATTATTTTAAGCTTTAGTCCATTAACCAAGGAGAATTCGGATGCCAACATCCACATCTGCAAAAACGCCAGCATCGCCCACTGCTGATTCAATGTCAGAGAAGGTTATGCAATCATTGTCCAGCGAGTGCGGAGAGGTTTGTGGGGACTTTCAAGTCATGGCGGAAGACGTCAGCAGTTCGGTCGCGGACTACTGTCGCAAACAACCTTTGGTAGCCGGGTTGGCGGTATTCGCAATCGGGTTTTATGTGGGCTGGAAGGTGAAGCCATGGTAGATCTTGGATAACATCGCAGGCTGATCTGCAGCGGGAATAGAGCACCAGTGTCCCGCTGCTGCGGTGTCCAAACGCAGCTGTGCTCGCTTGCAAGAGTCGCCAATTGCAATAATGGCTGAGAGTTCGGTCGTGGGTACCTCTCTCAACTGAAATTTCTCACCGTGCTACAGGTCTACTTTAAGCTGCTTCACAGGTTTGCTAGCACTTCTCAAGGCGTGAGGGTACTCGTTGGTACTCGTTCGTGCCCCTGCGGTTTCCCCAGTCGCAGATGTCGATATCGGTGGATTTGAGCCGCTGACAGCTAAGCGCGGATTTGACATCCAACTGGGGTGGTGATCGAATAGTTGAATTCCACCGCTTCTGATAGAATTAGCCGACGTTCTCGACATATAAACTGCGTCCAAGGTTTTTGCTGGTGCAGTAAGGTTGCAGACATAGCCATTGCATTGTCGAGGGCGTCGCAAGCGAGCGAGCTCGATTTGGGCGGCAGCGGTCGATCATGGAGTTAGCCACACGGATTTGTCACATGAAACAGGCTGCGAGTCAAAGGGCGACGGCCGACCAGGAAGCACTGACCCATTTGATCGTAGGGGTGGGTGCGACGACGAGTGCCCTGGAGGGATTGCGACTCTTGCATGAAAAGTGAAAAATCGTTGGCCGCGGATCAAATTTACACGACATCGAACGAAGACGGCAAGGCCGCGAGGCAGTGGTTGGAGCAATCCACCCATGACATGGAGAATTTGCTTCGAAGCACACAAATCGCCATGATTTTTCTCGATGACGACTGGAGAGTTCGAGGATTTACACCGGCCGCCACGGTCATTTATCAGCTGCTTCCATCGGACATTGGTCGGTTTCTGTCGCAGCTAACCCCTTTGGCGGACGACATTCCTCCGCTTCCCGATCCGAGCTTACTGGACGTGCGGGAGTCGATAGACCACACGATTGAGACCCATAGCAGGCGACGTTTTGTACGTCGTGTGCTCCCTTATCGCACGCGTCAAGGTGACCGCGATGGGGTGGTTGTGACGTTCACTGATGTGACAGAGTTGCAAACCGGTCGTGAGTTGTTTGAGTCCTTGGTAGAGGCTTCGGCGCAGATTGTGTGGGTGACCAATGCGGATGGCAGTGTGACGGAGGATTCGCCCAGTTGGCGTGCATTTACTGGCCAAACCTTCGATCAATGGCAGGGCCTGGGCTGGGCCAATGCCATCCATCCCGAGGATCGCGAAGCTACGCAAGTTGCCTGGGCGGAATCCATCGCGACTGGCCAAACCATGTCTCAAGAGTATCGATTGTGGCATCGCAGCGGAAATTGGCGTTGGACGCACGTTCGCGCCGTGGCTCAACATAGACGTGACGGTGCCATTCGCTCTTGGGTTGGGATGAATACCGACATTCACGAACGCAAAGCGGCTGAGCTAGAAGTGCAGCGGCGCGTCCGTCAGCTTGACCTCGCTCTGGAATCAGGGCGCATGGGGATCTGGGATTGGGACATTTCGCGAGACAATGTTAGTTGGACCTCGCAACTGTACGGCATGTTTGGCTACACCCTAGCCAACTTTGTGCCCACCAAAGCTAGTTTTTTGACTGTCGTTCACCCCGACGATCGCCAACGTGTAGCGTCGTTGATTGAGTCCGTATTCACGCAGAATTGTGTTGAACACGAAATCGAGTTTCGTGTTTTGCGGGGCGATAACGGAAGCGTGGTATGGACCCATTCTCGCGGCATTACGCGGTGTGACGAGGCGGGAAGGCCGCAGTCGATTCTTAGTGTGGCTGTCGACATCACGGCGCGAAAGCAGCATGAATTATCACGCGCTTTTTTGGCCGAGTTGCATGAGCGTTTGCTGGGATTGAGAAACTCGGATGAGATTGTCCACGAAGTCAGTGAACGCGCTACGAAGTATCTGGGACTTTCCCATTTCCTACTGCTCTCGGCCGCATACGATGCGTCCAGCGCGATGGTTGAACATGACTATCACTTACCTGGCGATATGGACCTGCATGGTAGTTACGACATGCGCGAGTACGTGACGGAGGACGAAAGGCAGGCACTGGTTATTGGGGCTCCAATTGTGATCAACGACACTTCGCAAGGCAGGTCGTCGAAGTTCGTTGAAAATTATGACTGTCTGCATATTCGTGCCTTGATTAGCATGCCCAGTAATCGCGACAAAAAATTACAGTTCATGATCAGTGCGATCAAAAGTGAGCCGTACATATGGCGCCAAGACGAAGTTGAATTGATGCGCGAGTTAGCCAACCTCCTGCGACTTAAGCTAGAGCGTGCGGAGGCCGAGGCGGCCCTGCGGGCCAGTGAGGAACAATTGCGACTGGGGATGAACGTGGCCAAGTTCGCCATGGCTCAGATCGACTACCTCTGCGACACGATTCAATTGTCGACTGAGGCCGCCGAATTGTACGGACTTGGTAGCGAAGCGATTAACGTGACTCGTGGACAGGTGCACGCAACCTTTCACCCAGATGACCTGTACGAACTGCAGAGTTGCATCGGCAACTGTCTCAGTCCGACCAGCGACGGTGAGTTTGCCTGCGCACATCGGATCATCTTGCCGGATGGGGAGATTCGTTGGTTGGACATTCGCAAGCGTATTTTCTTTGATCGTAGCGTCACTCCAGCCAGGCCAACACACGGAATTCTGGCCGCGCGGGATATTACGAAGGAGAAACACTGGGAACTTGAGCTCTCGGGGCGCGAAGCCCATTTGCGGCGCGTCATCAATAATCAACTGGGGTTGGTCGGCGTAATTGATCGCAATGGCATTTTGGTCGAAGTCGACGATCGCTCGATGAGTATTGCAGGCTTGACGCGCGCAGACGTGATCGGAATGCATTTTGCCGAGTGTGCGTGGTGGACTTATGATCCTGCCGTTTCGCAGCAAATGCGTGAGGCGATGGACCGTGCCTTTGCGGGTGAAAGAGTCCGTTATGATGTCGCGATGTATGCCAGCGACAACAAACGCTTAATAATCGATTTCATGATTGCGCCAGTTCGGGACGACCAAGGCGCAATCACGCATTTAATACCCTCTGGTGTCGATATTTTCGAGCGAAAACTGGCTGAGCAACAATTGGCTGAAAGTAAAGAACGTTTAGCCATGGCGATGTTGGCCGCGCGAATGGGTTCCTACGAATGGGAACCGGATTCGGATACCGTCCTCTGGGATGAACAGCACTTGGCCATCACTGGATTGACAAAGGAACACGCAACCGACACCCGGTTCTTGCAACTGGTGCATCCCGACGATGCTGAGGCGAACCAGCAGGCGATCGAACGCACGATTCGCGGCGAGGGCGACTACGAAACGGAATTTCGCATCGTTCGACCAGACGGACAGGTGCGGTGGTTGGCGGCCCGCGGCAAGATCGTAAAGGCGACCGGCGAGCGACCGCGGCGTTTCGTCGGCATGAATTGGGATATCACAGACGCTAAAGAACAAGAACAGCGCATCCGCGAGAGCGAGGAACGCTTGCGAAATGCTGCCGAGGCGGCGGGCTTCGGCACGGTACACGCTGATTTGATCCGCGGTACGGTAACGTACTCGGAGGAGCTACGAAGATTGCTGGGAATTGGCGGCGATGCCAACGAATCTGTTCGTGCCACCGCAATCCCAAGTTGGGTACACCCTGATGATCGAGTCGCATGTGCTCACCACTATCGCGAATTGGCAAGGTTGCCCGAAGGGCACACCGGGAAGATCGATCACAGAATCGTCCGGCCGGATGGGGTGGTTCGTTGGGTACGGTTGCAGTCCAAGCCCGTGTATACTGGCAAGGGATTGAGACGCAAAGCCACCCAGTTGGTAGGAACCGTCATTGACATCACGCCACAACGGGAGTTCGAACAGTGGTTGCAAGACGCGCGGAGAGATGCAGAATCGGCTAATCAATCGAAAAGCGAATTCCTAGCCAATATGAGTCACGAAATCCGCACTCCCATGACCGCCGTACTGGGCTATACCGACTTGCTGTTGGCTCGCGAAACAGAAGCAGACAAGGCGGAATTCCTCAGGACGATCAAACGGAATGGCAGTTTCCTGTTGGAAATCGTCAACGATATACTGGATCTTTCGAAGATTGAAGCGGGTAAGATGGAGGTAGCCCGCATGCGTTTTTCACCTGCCGAAATTGTGGCGGATGTCCGTGCACTAATGGATGTGCGGGCGCGTGAGAAGCGGCTTGAATTTGACGTCGAGTATGAGGGTGCAATTCCGGAGGTAATTGAGAGCGACTCGAAGCGACTCAAGCAGATTTTGGTAAACCTCATCGGCAATGCGATCAAGTTCACCGAGACAGGCAGCGTTCGCTTGGTGGTGAGGTTGCTAGATGAAAGCAGACCTCGTCTGCAATTCGAAATCATCGATACCGGTATCGGTATGTCAGCGGAACAACAGGCGAAACTTTTCAAGCCCTTCTCCCAAGGGGATGCCTCGGTGAATCGTCAATTCGGTGGCACAGGGCTTGGTTTAGCCATTAGTATGCGATTAGCCAAGATGTTGGGAGGAAACATCGAGTACCAAAGTCAGTTGGGCCAGGGAAGTCGCTTTGTATGCACTATTGACGCGGGAGACATCAGTCAGTCGAGACGAATTGCTCCTCTGCCAATGCCAATCCAAGACGCTGGTCTGCCGAGCCCTTCGCCGTCGACAAAACTCACTTGCCGCGTGCTCGTTGTCGACGATCGTCGCGATGTGCGGTTCCTAACGAAACACTTCTTGACGAAAGCAGGTGCAATCGTTGAATTGGCGGAGGACGGACAGCAAGCGCTCGACTTCTACGATCGCGTCGGCTTGGCGGAAGTCCCTAGCGTGGACCTGGTTTTGCTCGATATGCAAATGCCACGGATCGATGGCTATGCGACCGCAATTGAACTGCGGAAACGTGGTTTCAAAAACCCCATCATCGCACTTACGGCGGATGCGATGCACGGCGATATGACCCGCTGCATTGAAAGCGGCTGCGATGCTTA
>JBBQRC010000120.1:0-9959 GCA_038215215.1 Pirellulales bacterium | reverse complement strand
CGACCGGCTGGTCGAGCCAGTGCTGGATCCTGAGCGCAAAGCCAGCGGTTTGCGAACACGCTTGTTGGGCCCACGGGCCAAGCCATCTGCGCGCGACACGGACAATCTAAAGTTCGCCCTAAATGCTGCACCTGATGATGTTGGTTTACGACAATTGCAACTCCACTGGCTCGATCAACCGCAGTACCGCGAAATGTATCCGTCAGAAATTGTGGAAGCGGCGACACGATTCCTCGAGTTGCTGGAAAACCTTAAGTTGGATGCCGCTCAAAAACGAGCCGTGATAGCGCATACGCTTTACAGAAAGGGGCGTGCCTTGGGCTATCGTCAGGATCCTGACGTGGTTGAAAAAACGCCGCTGACGGTGGAAGAGATGAAGTCGGTTCAGGAACAGTTGGTCGACGCGTACCAGCGACTCATTGGTCTGGTTGGACCGGGGCATCCCGAGTTCGTCCTGCTCGAAATTCGCATGCTCAGAAAAGACAATTGGTTTGGTCGCGCGCTCGATTTGTTAGAGCATAATGCCAGCAGAATTGCGCCCCGCTGGTACTTGGAAAAACGTCGCGATTTATTGCGCGATTTGGGTTGGCAACCAGCGGCCGATGAGGCGCAGAAAGTCTTTGCAGCTGAGTTTCCCACCGAAGCCAACAAAAATTAGGGCTTAGACTTCAATCAAGTTTCCTAGGTGTGTGCACAGGCTATAATGGGCCGCCGCCACAAACTTTCATTTATTCAGGAAACATCCAATGGACGCACACGCGACACTCACCAATTTGTTGGTTATGGGCGACATGATCGGCTTAGCCTATCTAGGCGATCTGTCCGATGCCGAATTCATGCAGCGCCCTCATGCGAAATGCAATCACCTCAATTGGCAGGTCGGACACCTAATTGTCTCAGAGCATGCGATGATGAGCAAGATTGCCCCGATGCCGGATCTACCGGCCGGCTTTGCCGAAAAGTACACGAAAGAAACTGCCACTAGCGACGATGCTAGCAATTTTTCCAACAAAGAAGAGCTGTTGGCTACCCATAAAGCACAGCGCGCCGGAACTCTGGTGGCATTGTCGAAGCTAAGTGCTGAAGAACTCGACGAGCCCACCGGCATTGATTATGCTCCCACCAAAGGAGCTCTGGTCTCGATGCAAGGTTGCCACTGGCTGATGCATTGCGGACAGTGGGTTGTGGTGCGTCGTGAAAATGACAAACCCATACTCATCTAACTCGGATTCGCATGTCAGTTCCGAGTTCCGCGTTTGAAGAATCCCCGCACCCACGCACCGCTTGGTCTTGGCAGCGTGCGGCGCTGCGTGGTTGGCAACTCGATAGATTGAACGAGCAGTTCGGGGCTGTCCTCCCGAGCAATCGCTTCTACCAGCAAAAATTCGGCACGGACCAGCTGCAGTTGGCGACCCTCAACGAACTGCAGCAGTTGCCCATGACCAGTAAGAGCGAATTGGTGGCGTCGGTCGATCCTTCCGGCTGGAGCGGACATCAAACGTACGACGCAGCCCAGTACTCGAGGCTGCATCGCACCAGCGGAACAAAAGGTGCGCCCCTGATGGTTTGCGATACGGCCGCTGACTGGAGATGGTGGTCATCCGCCTGGCAGCATGTGCTAGAAGCCGCGCAGATTACATCGCGAGACCGCGTCTTCCTGGCGTTTTCCTTTGGACCGTTTGTCGGTTTTTGGAGCGCTCATCAAGGCTGTGTGGATCGCGGCGCGATGGTTATTCCCGGCGGTGGACTTTCCTCCCTCGCTCGACTGGAGTTCATGCGACAGTCGCAGGCCACCGTAATTTTTAGCACACCTTCGTATGCGTTGCACTTGGCCGAAGTAGCCGAGCGCGAGGGTTTGAATCTCAGCGAGCTGAGTATTGAGCGAATTATTGTCGCTGGAGAATCAGGGGGTAGTATCCCATCGCTACGATCCCGTATCGAGGACTTGTGGCAGGCGAAGCTCATCGACCACTGCGGGGCCACCGAGATCGGTCCCTGGGGCTTGGGTTGGCCCGATCGACCAGGTATTCAAGTCATTGAGTCGCACTTTATTGCGGAACTACTGCCTTTCGAGGGAGACCAAGCGATCTTGCCGGACAATTCGACTTCACAAGGGTTGGGGACTCCTTGCGAACTTGTGCTCACTTCGCTGGGGCGTTGGGGGGCACCCGTTATCCGCTACCGCACCGGAGATGTGGTGCTGGCGAGCCTTCCCGAGACGGGTGATTGCCGTTTTCTGTGGCTGGAAGGTGGCGTCGTTGGGCGTGCGGACGATATGGTCACCATCCGCGCAGTCAACATTTTCCCCAGCAGTATTGACTCCATCATTCGCGAGTTTTCATCCGTTCTCGAATATCGTGTGGTTGTCTACCGCGAGGGAGAATTGGACCAATTACGCATCGAAGTTGAAGCCCCAACCGAGGACTTGGTAAGCATAGCCAAGCGCTTGGACGTGGTCTTGGGTTTACGCATCCCCATCTCTCAAGTACCTTGCGAATCACTGCCACGGAGTGAAGGTAAGTCCAGGCGTTGGATAGATACCAGGAGTCAATCGAAATGAGCGTTATGACCACAGCCACGTTTGCAGATCTGGTTCCTGCGCTCCGAGCGCAGTTCCCGGCGTTACGCCGCACTCATGCGGGACAACCCGTCATCTATCTCGATGGGCCCGCAGGCAGTCAGGTGCCGCAGACGGTGATCGACGCCATCTCGGACTATTATCAGCACCACAATGCCAACCGCAGCGGTAAGTTCGATACGAGTCGTGAGACCGATCAACTGATGCACAACGCGCACTGCGTCGCGGCCGATTGGTTTGGCGTCGACGACCCAGATGAAGTTATTTTTGGCGGTAACATGACCACCTTAACATTTCAATTCTCGCGCGCGCTGGCGAAAACTTGGAAAACAGGCGACCGCATTGTAGTTAGTCAATTGGATCACGATGCCAACGTAACGCCTTGGCGACTGGCCGCCCAAGATGCGGGCGTGGAGGTAAGCCAAGTGCGAATCAATCCAGAGGATGCCACTTTGGATATCGCCCACTTTAGAGAACTGGTCACGCCGGGCGTAAAGCTGGTCGCTTTCACCTGTGCATCGAACAGCGTAGGCTCAAAAACTCCGATCAAAGAACTCATCGAAATTGCCCACGCGGTTGGGGCAGAAGTGTATCTGGACGCGGTCCACTGGGCTCCACATTGCTTGATCGATGTCAACCTATGGGATGCTGACTACTGCATCTGCTCCGCCTACAAGTTTTTTGGCCCGCACGTGGGTGTTTTGTGGGGACGCAAATCTCGGCTTCAGGAATTGGTGGCCTACAAGTTGCGGCCTGCCCCCCAGCACGCACCGGGCAAATGGATGACTGGTACGCAAAACCACGCGGCCATTTGTGGCGTGGCCGCGGCCATGGAATATGTTGCGAGTATCGGTGAATTGATGATGAACGAAAGGCTGCAGGCCAACCCGACTCGGCCCATGCAAGAGAGCGATCTGCCCGCTAGCGAACTGCAGGATTCCGAGGCATCTCCGCGATCACTCACCCGTTCGATTGATGAAGTGAGCCGCCGCACCAAATTGCAGCAGGCGTTTGCAGAAATTGAAGCCTACGAAGGCGCATTGGCAAAACGCTTGATCAACGGCTTACTGGCCATTTCAGGGGTCACCGTCTATGGCATTACCGCCATGGACCAGTTGAGTCAGCGCGTGCCTACGGTCGCCATAAACATACATGGACTAACATCCGCGGTCGCCGCCGGGAAACTGGCCGAGCGAGGCATCTTTTGCTGGCACGGTGATTATTACGCAGTCGACGTCTGTCAGGCTCTAGGTCAACAACCTGCCGGTATGATTCGTTTAGGACTGATGCATACCAACACAATGGACGAAGTGCATCGGACGCTGGCTGCCATTCGTGAATTGGCCCGTGGTGGATGATTCTCTGCAAGATTAGGCAACAGATATGTCGCTAACAAGCATTAGACCATCTTTCCTCTATGGCACCGCCTGGAAGAACCAAGACACAGAGCGACTGGCACGGTTAGCTTTGGAACAGGGTTTTCGCGGTATTGATACCGCCAACCAGCTCAAGCATTATTACGAAGCAGGTGTAGGGCAAGCCATTGCGGGTGCAATTCGCGATGGCTTAGTCGCTCGCGAAGACTTGTTTGTGCAAACCAAGTTTACATTTCAAGCCGGGCAAGACCACCGACTGCCTTACGATCCAGCCGCCGCGATTGCGGTTCAGGTACTGCAATCTGCTGAAAGCTCGTTGAAGCATCTTCAGTTGGATTACGTAGATTCCTATGTGCTACATGGTCCCAGTCGCAGTTTGGGACTTGGCGCTGCTGATTGGGACGCCTGGGGTACGATGGAGCGACTGCACGATCGTGGTTTGGTGCGATCCCTCGGGGTGAGCAACGTGTCGCTCGAACAGCTCACACTGCTCGTCCAAAAAGCTCGCATTCGACCGAGTTGGGTTCAGAATCGTTGTTTTGCGGTTGCGGGTTGGGATCGAGAGGTGCGCACTTTCTGCCATGCCCAGCGGATAAGCTATCAAGGCTTTTCGCTTCTGACTGCCAATGCCAACATCTTGAAACAGGCTAAATTGCTTTCCTTGGCTGCCAAGTATCGGCGTGGCCTAGCGCAGATTGTCTTTCGGTTCGCCATTGATGTTGGCATGCTGCCAATAACCGGGACCACCAACGCCTCACACATGCGCGACGACCTGCAAGTTTTTGACTTTCAATTGACTGCCGCAGAGGTCATGGATGTGGAGAACATCGCGACCCCTGATATCTAAGTTACAGTTTCGCACTTTTTGGACTGCTGCGACTCGTCGCAGCTTTCATTTTCAAGCGTGTGCAGCACCCGTGTGTGAATTTCGTGACGCCCCAGAGGTCGCGACCTAGCGCAAATACAGCCAAGCGGTTCTGGACGTTGAGGGGAAGCCAAAGCGGTGATGAATCACCGCACTCCCAAAACTGCGAAAGTCGAACTTGGTTTGCAATGAAATCGGCAGCAAACCGAGCTGCCCAATCAATTCAATGAACGCACACATCGCAAAATCGCTATATTCGGCATAGTCGTTTTGAAATTCCCGCTGATTTAACGAACCTTCCGACGGCAGAATCTTCAAATCGTTCACGCGGCAATCACCACTCCGTCAATCAGGTCCTATATTTGCCTAGCAAATTACTCAACCTGACTTTACGCTAGTCCAATCTCGGCGTGTTGGTCACCCTATTTGAGAGCCGGCATCGTGAGTGAAGAAACGGTTCTGTACTTGTTAGGAGTCGCCTTTTTCTTCTGTATTTGGGCTGCCATGGGGCACGGCCTCTGGTTGCTGTTCGTCAGTCTCATACGGGCAATGTTTGGAAAACGTTGCGCAGCCTGTCATAGCAAGTATCTGGGGGAAAATTGTCGCTGTCCACAAAGTGTAGTGAAGAACTATGCACATCAAATAGAACAACTGACGCGGGACGTGCCCGATATCAAGCGTGACCTTGAAGCCGCCAGCCGATTACTTGAGTTGACGAAATTCAAGCGTTGGTTGGACTCGGAGCAAATCGCCAGTCTCGAGAAACTGCTTCAATCGCTACGCGAGCGCACTTCTCCAAGCCTCCTTGCCGCCGACCGAGATGAACCGGGCTTGCCACTGGCTATCCCCGCTCAGCCGCCGCTCGCTGCGCTGGCCATACCGGCCATAGTCCTCGATGCGCAGGAGATACCATCATCGCAGCCAAGCCTGCTGGACCGCGCACCGCCGGCAATTGCCACCAGCGTCGTCCACCCGTTGGACAGGAACTACGCTGAGCCTACTCCGCCGCGAATCGAGCAAGCACCGCTTCAACAGCGATTAACAGCCAACTTGCTCAAGTCGTTTATGGAGCAGTCAAATATTCGTTGGGTTGAGTTGATCAGCGCCGCTTTAATCGTCGTTTGCTCAGTTGGATTGGTGATTAGTCTGTGGAGCACGCTCTCTAGTACCAGTCGTTTGTTTAAGGCACGCCTGTTCTTGGTTGCGACTGTGGCGGTTCACGGCGCGGGCCAATACACCTTGCGACAATGGAAACTGCGAGCCACGTCGCGGGGCATACTGCACATTGGACTGATGCTAATTCCACTGGCAGTACTGGTGGGTATCTTACTGTCGCGGCGTCAGGATGGCCTCCCTCAACTCGACCTGTTTACTGGTACTGTGCTTGGCGTTGGAACTCTGGTCTATGCCGGGCTCGCAGTCACAGCCAGTCGCTCGCTTTTTTCGCGACGCTGGCTTGTTCCCGCTCTGATGATCATCGTCGCCGGGTTAACGCTACTACCCATCCACTTTCTCGGTGAACGGCAACTGCTACACCTCGGTGGGACAACATGGATAATGCTACCGCTGCTGCTCGTCAGTATGTTTTCGGTACTGTCCGTAACGCGTTCTGGTGCCGCCCGGCCTGCCGGAACGCGGCTGGGAAGTCAGCGTCGCACTGCGGGCATTGTCACGCAGTCACTATTCGCCGTACTCGTTCCAACGGTCTTTTGGGCATTGCAACTCAAACGAGGTGACAATGATTTAGGAGACTGGTGGTGGGTCGTATCGGGAATTGTGGCGGCTACGTGGTCTGCCTGGGGTTGGTCAGCCAGCTTAATTGGAAAAGTCTCCCCAATCGCAGCCAAGATGGGCCTAGCGACATTGCAGCCTCGCGTCGATCAGAAACAAGTTGGCGAAAGTTGGCTGAGCGTTGCCGCCTGGTTGGTCGCTTCGATCAGCTCAGTCATCATCCTGGCAGCCGCTTGGCAAACTGGTGACAATCGCCTCCCGCTGGCGGTGCTCCTGTATAGTGCTGGGTTGTGGTGGTTGCTACACGGATGGATTCATCGCCTGAGAATTGGCTTGGTTGTTGGAAGCGCAGCCTTGTTAACCGCTACCGCGTTGGCGATAGAAACGTTTTGGGCCGACACTGCGTTGCTTGGTGCTACGGATTGGCTTGGCTTGACACGTATTTCGCTTTTGACCTGCATCGGCTTCGTGGTGGCACTCGTCACCGCTGTAGCGTTGTGGTTTGCACCGCCACACACACTATCTCCTTCGCCTAACCTCCTTCGCAACCGCCACAGTGCCTCGTTGCGCATGATGTTGCAGCAACTCCAAATAGCGAGTGCAGTGGTGCTAAGCGCCGCCGCCTTGTTAACACTAGTCGCTAGTCTGATTCCCACCAGCGTGCCCCCCTACGGCGGAAACTGGGCCGCGATATTCCTGATGATCTATGGCCTGCTTGCGATGGCATCGGGGATTATGGTCTGCCATCGGCTCGGCCCCACTCTGCCAAATCGCCTCGTGTTACCAATCGGTCAGGGGATTTTGCTTTTGGGAGCGATACGGCTGTGCCAAACCAGTCCCATGCTGCAAGAATTCTTGTCGGAATTGCGGCCCGCTCGAGCTTGGGCAGTCGGCACTTCGCTACTCGCAGTTGCTTGGTCAGCTCTCGCCGCGATACTCAGCCGGACCCAGCACCCGCCAGTCGCTAGCGACTGGAAAAATCCCGGAGATTCCTCGCAGAAATCGAATCTCAATTGGCTTGGTGGCTTGGCTGCACTTTTGGCAACGGCAAGCGCAGTCGCCATTTGGTCTAACCCCGATCAATTGCGATTGGCAAGCGGCTTAGGTTGGTTCCTACCTCTGTCTTGTATCGCCTTTTTTGTCGCTTGGCACAAAGCTGTCTGGCGCGAGATGACATTGCTGACTCTCAGTCTGTGGACTGCTTCAGCAGTCTATACAGTGGGCGAAGCCTACGAGGTGTGGCAGAGTGTTGGCTTGGGAGTGTTGGAATCTGCACTGGTCGCAACCATCGCGGCTACCGTGGTGCTGTTCGAGCAATTCATGATGTTGCTCGCGCCTCCGGTGCACTCAGGAATACACACACCCTCCCAACCTAATCCCGATCATCCTGCGGCGCCCCGCGCTAGCGTGTCGTTAAATGCAGCCGCTTCGCGTTGGGCATCTGTGATTTTGATTCTGGGCAGTTGGCTGGCTCTGTTACGCGCTTTGTCGGCAGCTTCACTCCCGCACTTCGCCGCTTGTTTAGGTTTCTACGATTCATCGTCGTCCGCCGTCTTTGTACATCAAGCTCTGAGTCATATCGAGTTCGCAATCGTTTTGTCGACAGGTTTGGCACTGGCGGTCGTCGCAGGGTGGCTGGGTGGCATCAAGGGACGCTTACTCTTGCTGGATTCTATTGCCCTACTGCCACTGATCTTTTCCCTAGCCTGCGGGGCATGGGTTCTGCCTAACAGGTCCCTGACCGCTGCTCTGTGGGTGTTAGCTGCAGCGTTGATTGCCAGTGAGTTACTGCAATTCGCCGGTGGAGTTTGGGAGTCAGCTTCGGTTCATGCCTGGCAACGACTCTTCCTAATTGGCGAAAAACCAACACGTGACCGAGTGTGGTTAGTCTTGGGTCGCGGGCTCTCGGTAACGATGCTCACACTCGGCTCGCTCGCGGTCATCGCAAGCTGCTTGACGGGTCGATTTCAGACGCAATTCGTACCCGACGCGCTAGGATCGAGCCAGTTGGCAACTCTCGCGCTCGCGCTTGGTCCAGCTCTGATCTTTGGTTGGTCACGCTGGTTATTCAGCGTATGGAACGGCGAGCCGCCACAAGCCACTGTGGCCAGCAGCCTGTTTGCGGCGATTGCCACAGCCTCGTTATGGGCCTTCGCGCTCACCGGAATTCCGACTTGGCCAGATACGCCGATAGTGTGGTTGCAAACTTTTGCACTCGTTAGTGCACTTTCCGCTTGGACCTCCATGGCCTATGTCGCCTCGCGTAACTTTCTCGGTCTCAAACGCATGCTGAAGGGCAAGCTCGCAGCGAGCGAAATGCTCGCCAAATCGCTCAAAGGGGCGCGTTGGCAACGCATCGAGAAATCGAGTTGGACGATTGCGTTGCTCGCATCGGCGGCGGTGGCGGCCTTGTGCCTTGGCGCCGCCTCCATCGTGGTACTGTATCCCCTTGAACGAATGCCAGGATTCGAGCGCCTCGGCCGTCCGGAAATCGGTCTAACGGCACTGTTGGTATATGCACTTCTGTGGCGGCTGTCCACGCGCCGCGGTGCATCGCACTTCGGAATGCTGGCAACTTCACTTGGACTGCTAGCACCTCTAGGCGCGGCCACTTATGCGCGCTGGCTCATCGACGTACCAGCGCGGAGTTTTCCAGCGGCCAACGATTTCGAACCTTATCGTATGCTGATCGCGCTCTGGCTAACGACACTCTTCGTCGGCCTAGGCGTGCGAATTGTCTCTCTGTTTGGCGGCCGAGTGTTTTCGAAACTTGGCGAATTGGCTTGGATTGTTTTGGCATCAACGGTGGGGGCCTTGGCACTGGCTAGTACAACCCAAGACCCAAACGCGAGCTGGGCTGTTGGCGAACTGTCGGTGTTGGCTCTAATTATCGTCCTCAGTAGTGTGGTAGCAGGTCAGCCATGGCGCGGGCATGTTGCCGCCGTAGCGGCTGCGGCGGGTATCTCAACTTGGTTGTTCCAGTCCAGTGATCTGCACTCATGGTGGAACGTTTTGTGGGGCCCAACCTGGATCGGATTGGTCGCAATCACCGTCAAGCTGATGATGGAGCGGGCATTTTGGCGAACGCATATTAGTGGGCAAGCCACGTCGGTTTGGTGGTCGGTAGACCAATCGGTTAGTCTTACCGTTCCTCTGGCTTCTGCGTTCATGAGTTTTTTGTGGATTGCCCAGCAGACATGGATCACGCCCGCCGTACACGACTTGCCTTGGTCTATCCTCGGCTTATCACTAGGGGGGCTGCTCTTGTCCACTGCTCGACTCTGGGAATACCAGCCGGCTAAACGTGGCTTGGCGTTTTATTTCAGTCTCATATCATTCGCGATGGTTGTGGCCGCTGTCCTCGGTGTGTGGGCACAATTATCCAATTCATATGTGTGGTTGATTTGGA